>DXDV01000083.1 GCA_019115345.1 Candidatus Intestinimonas stercorigallinarum
ACCCTTCGACCTGGACATCCACAAGGGCGAGGTCATCGGCCTCACCGGCCTGCTGGGCTCCGGCCGCAGTGAGCTGGCCCGGTCCATCTACGGCGCCGACAAGGCCCAGACCGGCACCCTGAAGGTGAAGGGCAAGGAGGTCAAGATCAACCAGCCCATCGACGCCATGAATCTGGGCATGGGCCTGCTGCCCGACGACCGGAAGGCGGAGGGCATCATCGGCGACCTGTCCGTGCGGGAGAACATCATCCTGGCCCTCCAGGCCAAGCGGGGCACCTTCAACCAGCTGTCCCGAGCCAAGCAGGAGGAGATCGCCGACCGGTACATCGACCTGCTCCAGATCAAGACCGCCAGCCGGGAGACCCCCATCAAGCAGCTCTCCGGCGGCAACCAGCAGAAGGCCATCCTGGCCCGGTGGCTGGCCACCGACCCGGATTTCCTCATCCTGGACGAGCCCACCCGCGGCATCGACATCGGGACCAAGACGGAGATCCAGAAGCTCATCGTCAAGCTGGCCGGCGAGGGCAAGAGCATCATGTTCATCTCCTCCGAGATCGAGGAGATGCTCCGTACCTGCAACCGGATGGCGGTCCTCCGGGACGGCGCCAAGGTGGGCGAGCTGGACGGCGAGCTGACTCAGGAGCGGGTCATGGCCGCCATTGCGGGAGGTGCGAACAATGAGTAACCTGAAAAAGATCACCCAAAAGCGGCTGTTCCTGCCCATCTTCTGCATGGTGCTGGTGCTGTGCATCAACATGGTCTACGATGTGGCCAGCGGAAACAGCTTCTACAACTTCTTCGAGATCTCCATGACCAACGGCCTGCTCAGCGGCCGCATCATCAACATCCTCAACCGCGGCAGCGAGGTGGCCATCCTGGCCATCGGCATGACCCTGGTGGTCTCCGCCTCCGCCGGTACCGACATCTCCGTGGGCTCCGTCATGAGCCTGTGCGCCTCCTTCTGCTGCATGCTGGTGGCCGGCTTCGGCGTGTCCTCGGTCAACAGCGCCGAGGAGTTCGCCATGCCTCTGGCGGTGGGCCTCATCGGCGCCCTGCTGATGGGCTGCCTCTGCGGCGCCTTCAACGGCGGCCTGGTGGCCTATTTGAACATCCAGCCCATGGTGGCCACCCTCATCCTGTGGTCGGCCGCCCGGGCCATCGGCCTGCTGCTGTGCAACAACCTCATCGTCTACATCCGCGTGCCTGAGTTCGGCGTCTTCGGCGGCTATGTGGGCCCCATCCCCACCCCCATCATCATCGCGGCGGTATGTATCGCGGTGACCTCCGTGGTGCTGAAAAAGACCGCCCTGGGCATGTACATCCAGTCCGTGGGCATCAACAAGAAGGCCAGCCGCATCGCCGGCCTCAACTCCCAGAAGATCATCTTCCTGTGCTATCTGATCTGCGGCCTGTGCGCCGGCATCGCCGGCATCGTGGCCTCCTCCCGCATCACCAGCGCCGACTCCAACAACATCGGCCTGGACATGGAGATGGACGCCATCCTGGCGGTGGCCCTGGGCGGCAACAGCCTGGGCGGCGGCCGGTTCAACCTGGCCGGCTCCATCATCGGCGCCTACACCATCCAGGCCATCACCACCACCATGTATAACATGGGCGTGTCCTCCGCGGTGACCCCGGTGTTCAAGGCTGTCATCGTCATCGTCATCGTAGCGGTCCAGGCGCCTCCCGTGAAGGCCTGGTTCAAGAAGCGCGCCGCTGCCAAAGCGGCCCAGCAGAAGGAGGTGGTCGGCGCATGAAAGCTCCCGCCAACGCGCTGAAAGAGCGCAAGCAGATGAACAGCAACACTATGCTGCTCGTCATCACCATCGTCCTCTTCGTCGTCCTCTACGCCGGCGGCTGCATCGCCTATGCCGACAAGGGCTTCACCAACCTGCAGACCTTCCTCAACCTCTTCCGCACCAACGCCGGCCTCATCTGCGTGGCCTGCGGCATGACCTGCGTCATGCTCACCGGCGGCATCGACATCTCCGTGGGCTCCCTGGTGGCCCTGGACTGCATGCTCCTGGCCCAGGGCATGGGCGAGTGGAACATGAGCGCCCCCGTGATGATCGTCCTGGTGCTGGTCGTCGGCCTGGTCTTCGGCCTGTTCATGGGCTTCTGCGTGGGCTACCTGGAGATCCAGCCCTTCATCGTCACCATGGCGGGCATGTTCTTCGCCCGGGGCATGACGGCGGTCATCTCCACCAACCAGCTCTCCATCACCGCCGAGGTGGACCAGTTCTTCTATGACCTGGCCAACTTCCGCATCTACCTGCCCTTCGGCGGCACCGTCAACCGGGCCGGCAAGCTGGTCATGCCCTACATCGGCATCGGCGTGATCGTCGCCCTGGTGGTGCTGGTGGCCATCTTCCTGATGCTCCGGTACACCAAGTTCGGCCGCTCCCTGTACGCCGTGGGCGGCAGTGAGCAGAGCGCGGCCATGATGGGCCTGGACGTGAAAAAGACCAAGCTGAAGGCCTACGTCCTCTCCTCCTTCCTGTGCTCCATCGGCGGCATCTGCTACTGCATGAACACCATGTCCGCCAGCGTCAGCCAGGCCACCGGCATGGAAATGGACGCCATCTCCTCCGCCGTCATCGGCGGCACCCTCCTCACCGGCGGCGTGGGCAACGTCATCGGCTCCCTCTTCGGCGTGCTCATCAACGGCACCATCACCAGCATCGTGCAGACCAACGGCAAGCTGGCCTCCTCCTGGCCTAACATCCTCACCGCCGTGCTGCTGTGCTTCTTCATCGTGCTCCAGAGCATCTTTGCCCGCATCAAGGCCAAGAAGAAGTAAGGGGAGGAGAATATGGACATCAGAGAAGCCATCCTGGCGGGGGAGACCTGCCTGGGCATCGAGCTGGGCTCCACCCGCATCAAGGCCGTCCTCATCGGGCCCGACCACGCCCCTGTGGCCTCCGGCGACCACGGCTGGGAGAACCGGTATGAAAACGGCGTCTGGACCTACCACATGGAGGACGTGTGGGCCGGGCTCCAGGACGCCTACGCCAAGCTGCTGGCCGACGTGGAGGCCAAGTACGGCCTCAAGCTGACCAAGACGGCCGCCATGGGCTTTTCCGCCATGATGCACGGCTACGTGGCCCTGGACAAGGAGGACCGGCTGCTGGTCCCCTTCCGCACCTGGCGCAACACCATCACCGGACCCGCCGCCGAGGCCCTGACGGAGCGGTTCCATTTCAACATCCCCCAGCGCTGGTCCATCGCCCACCTCTATCAGGCCATCCTCAACGGGGAGGAGCATGTGAAGGACATCGCCTACCTCACCACCCTGGCGGGCTACGTCCACTACATGCTCACCGGACGGAAGGTGCTGGGCGTGGGGGAGGCCAGCGGCATGTTCCCCATCGACAGCGCGCGCTGCGACTACGACCAGGCCATGGTGGACTCCTTCGACGCCCTGGTGGCGGAGAAGGGCTACCCCTGGAAGCTGCGGGACATCCTGCCCGGGGTGCTCCCCGCCGGCGCTGACGCCGGCGTCCTCACCCCCGAGGGCGCCAAGCGCCTGGACCCCACCGGCGCCCTGGAGAGCGGCATCCCCCTGGCACCCCCGGAGGGCGACGCCGGCACCGGCATGGCCGCCACCAACGCCGTGGCGGCGCGGACGGGCAACGTGTCCGCCGGCACCAGCGTCTTTGCCATGATCGTGCTGGAAAAGGCCCTCTCCAAGGTCTATCCGGAGATCGATATGGTGACCACCCCCACCGGTAAGCCGGTGGCCATGGTCCACTGCAACAACTGCACCAACGAGATCAACGCCTGGGCCAGTGTGTTCAAGGGCCTGCTGACCGCTCTGGGTCAGACCCCCGACATGAACGCCCTCTACACCGCCATG
>DXDV01000084.1 GCA_019115345.1 Candidatus Intestinimonas stercorigallinarum
GCCCACTGCGCCCGCACCTTCGGCATCGACCCCAAGGTGGCCATGCTGAGCTACTCCACCAAGGGCTCCGGCAAGGGCGAGAAGGTGGACAAGGTGGTGGAGGCCCTGAAGCTGGCCCAGGCCGCCGCCCCCGAGCTGGCCATCGACGGCGAGCTGCAGTTCGACGCCGCCTTCTCCCCCGTGGTGGCCCAGACCAAGTGCAAGGGCTCCCCCGTGGCCGGTCAGGCCAACGTCTTTATCTTCCCCGAGATCCAGTCCGGCAACATCGGCTACAAGATCGCCCAGCGCCTGGGCGGCTTCGCCGCTTACGGCCCCATCCTCCAGGGCCTCAACGCCCCCATCAACGACCTCTCCCGGGGCTGCGACGCCGAGGAGGTCTACAACATGGCCATCATCACCGCCGGCCTGAAGTAACGGCGTCCCGGACGGGAGCCGCCGCCTGCGGGCGGCGCGCGTCCGGCACAACAGAGAGAAGAAAACCGGCCGGGCAGTCCAAGAGACTGCCCGGCCGGTCCTTTTCGTCTTTCAAAATGGCTTCGAGGCAGACCGCCCCTCAGCCCAGGGCCAGCCAGAGGAGCCCGGCCAGCTCCAGCACGGCCAGCAGGGGGAAGCCGAAGCGGAAGTACCAGTGGCGGGTCTTGTGGCGAAAGACCTGCATCCCCAGGGTCCCCCCCAGGGCGCCGCCCAGAAGGGCGAAGGCCCAGAGGGTGGCTTCGGGGATGCGCCAGTCCCCCCGGCGGGCCTTCCACTTGTCCACCCCCATGAGGGCGAAGTCGATGGCGCTGGTAAAGCAGAAGAGCAGGGCCGCCACCGCCCAGTGCTCCGACAGGAAGGCCCTCATAGGCCGCTGCCCGGCGCCACCAGGCCGCCCCCCAGCTTGGTGGTCTGGAACCACAGGCGGAAGTCCACGGCGTACTCCCGGCCGCCGTCCACCACGGTGCACAGCATCGCCCCGTCCCGGCGCTCCTCCAGGGCCGTCACGGTGACCCAGTGCCAGTCGTCCAGGTCCTCCACCTCCCCGCTGTGGAGGTTGAGCCAGGCCACCGGCAGGTCGGCGGAGAGGGCGGAGCGGAGGAAGGCGGCGCACTGGTCGGCGGTGGGCCGGGCCAGGCGGAGCCGGGGGATGTCCAGCTCCCGGATGGAGAGGTCCACCCCCTTCCCGGCGGCGAAGGCGCTCCACCCCTTGGCGAAGAGACGGGTGGTGTTCACCCCCCGCTTGCCGGGGGTGACGCAGGCCCACATCTCCTCCATCAGCCCCAGAACGTCCCGGCGCTCCCGGCTGCCGGAGGGGTAGAGCGGGGCGCAGGCCGGACGGGTCTGGGCCAGATAGCAGGTCATCACGCTGGCGGCGGTGGGACCGCAGCCGGCCTTGCGCTGCCACTCGTCGGGGAACCAGAGCTGGTCGGCCCCCTGCCAAAAGCGCCCGGACTGGGTGAAGGTCAGCAGCTCCGGACGGCGGATCGCGTACATTGCTTCCATGGAATGGTCTCCCTCCGGGCGTCCCGCGGGACGCCCCGTTGACTTGCCGCCGGTCCTCCGTCCCCCACATGGGACGGCGGACCGGCTCATTTCGCTCCATTTTACATCACCTTTTCCCGAAACGCAAGGGAGGATGGCAAAGGGGACAAACCTACAGGATGGCAAAGGGGACAAAAATGCGGGCGGGATATCGGACAAAACCGACGGAAATTCCTTTTGCAATTTTTCATATCTTCGGTTATAATGGAAACTGAATCCATGTATGCCGTGACTTTTGCTCCGGCGGGATATGCAACTGACATGTTAGGTGGTGTGGGCCTTGACACAGTCTCCAACGTCCGAGGAGAAGAAAACCGTCTCCATCTCCCTTCTGGGCGGCTTTGCGCTGGAGGTGGCGGGGACCTCCTTGACGGACGACATCAACCGCTCCCTGAAGCTGTGGAGCGTGCTGGCCTATCTGACCCTGCACCGGGACCGGGCCGTGACCCAGTCGGAGTTCATCGAGCTCTTCTGGCCCGATGACCACAGCGCCAACCCGGTCAACGCCCTGAAAACTCTGCTCTACCGCATCCGTGCCATGCTGGAGCCCCTCTTCGGGCCGGAGGTCCAGCCCATCCTGGCCCAGCGGGGGGCCTACATCTGGAATCCGGCGGTGGAATGCCGCCTGGACATCGACCGGTTCGAGGCGCTGTGCCGCCTGGGCGGGGACAGCGCCCGCCCGGCGGAGGAGCGGATGGCCTCCTATCGGGAGGCGGTGGCCCTCTACAAAGGGGACCTGCTGCCCAAGCTCAGCCATCAGATGTGGCTGGTCCCCCTCACCGTCCACTATCACACCGTCTACATCACGGCGGTGAAGGACTTCGCCGCTCTGCTGGAGGAGGCCGGGCTCTACGATGAGATGTACCAGGCCTGCGCCCGGGCCAGCGCCCTGGACGACCTGGACGAGGGGCTCCACACCCTCATCGTCCGCTCCCTCCTGCGCCAGGGCAAGGACGCCGCCGCCCTGAAGCACTACGAGAAGGCCACCGACCTCCTCTACCGGAACCTGGGGGTGCGCCCCTCCGAGGAGCTGCGGGCCCTTTACAAAGAGATCATGTCCACCGAAAAGACCCTGGAGACCGACCTGGGGGTCATCATGGCCGACCTGCGGGAGGCCGCCGCCCGGCCGGGGGCCTTCGTGTGCGAGTACGGCTTCTTCAAGGAGGCCTACCGGCTGGAGGTCCGCCGGGCCATCCGCAGCGGCACCTGCGTCCACCTGTGCCTCATCACCGTCTCCCTGCCCGACGGCGGCATGCCCCCCCTGAAGGTGCTCTCCACCACCATGGACCAGCTCCTGGAGGTGCTGGTGGGCAACCTGCGCCGGGGCGACGTGGTGTCCAAATTCAGCGGCGCCCAGTATGTCATCATGCTGCCCGCCGCCAACTTTGAAGACAGCAACATGGTCATGGACCGGGTGGTCCGGGCCTTTTATCAACAGCACCGGCGCAGCTTTTTGAAGCTCACCGTCCGGGTGCGGGAACTGGAGTTAAACTGAGCCTATGAACAAGAAAACGAGAACTCTACTCATTGCGGTCCTGGCGGTGGTGGCCGTGGTCTGCCTGGCCATTGCGCTGGGGCTCTTCGGCGGGGAGCCGGAGCCCACGCCTACGCCTTCGCCCACACCGGTGGTCACCCCCAGCCCCACGCCGGAGCCGGAGCCCACCGAGACGGGAGACCCGGACCTGGTGGACG
>DXDV01000085.1 GCA_019115345.1 Candidatus Intestinimonas stercorigallinarum
GGCCTTCTCCAGGTCCCCCCGGATACGGGAGTTGGCCGCCACGCCGCCGGCCACCGCCACCTTCCGGTAACGGCAGAGCCTGGCCGCCTCCATGACCCTGGGCACCAGCATGTCGCTGACCGCCCCGGCGAAGGAGGCCGCCAGAGAGGGCAGGTCCAGCTCCTCCCCCTTCTGCTGGGCGTTGTGGATGAGGTTGATGGCGGCGGTCTTTAACCCCGAGAAGGACATGTCCAGGGGGGCGTCGTGGACGTGGACCGACGGGAAAACGTACTTTTTGTCGTCGCCGCCCCGGCTCAGCCGGTCCATGGGGGCGCCGCCGGGGTAGCCGATGCCCAGCACCCGGGCCACCTTGTCAAAGCACTCGCCGGCGGCGTCGTCCCGGGTGGCCCCCAGCACCCGCATTTTGGTGTACTCCTGCACGTCCACGATGAGGGTGGTGCCGCCCGAGACGCACAGGCAGAGGAAGGGGGGCTCCAGGTCTAGGTGGGCGATGTAGTTGGCGGCGATGTGACCCCGTACGTGGTGGACGGGGATGAGGGGCACCCCCAGGCCATAGGCTGCCGATTTGGCGAAGTTGACCCCAACCAGCAGGGCCCCGATGAGGCCGGGGCTGTAGGTGACGGCCACGGCATCGATGGCCGACTTCCGGAGCCCTGCCTTCTGAAGGGCAGCGTCGGCCAGGCCGGCGATGGCCTCCACATGCTTGCGGGAGGCGATCTCCGGCACCACGCCGCCGTAAATGGCGTGCATGTCCGCCTGGGAGGCGATGACATCGGACAGCACCTGCCGTCCGTCCCGGACGATGGCGGCGGCGGTCTCGTCGCAGGAGGACTCAAAGGCCAAAATATTCATCCTTCCGTCTCCTCCTCATCCTCCTCCAGCCAGCGGGGGGCGGGGTGGACCGCCTCGCCCGGGGCCAGGGGGAGCTGGATGTACCGCGCCATATGCGGCGCGGAAAAGTAACTGCTGTATACCTTCCGGTGGATCTCCTGCACCCTGCGGTCGTCGGTCTCCGGCCCCCGGTACAGGCAGTGGAAGCGCACGCCGAAGAGGGCGCACATGTAGTCCAGCACCCGGAAGCCGTTCCGGGTGTAAAAGCCGATGCGCCGCTGCCGGAGGCTGTCCTCCTCCGGGTCTCCGGTGTCCGGAGCCTCGGCCTCTCCGAAGAGCTCGCCGTACCGCTCCCCCAGCAGAGCCAGGATGCGGGTGCCCGCCCCGCCGTTCCGCTTTCCGCGGAGTGTGCCCAGGTACTCCAAAAGGGCGCTGCCCGGCCGCTCCGACAGCCAGAGCATGGCGTATCCGATGGGCTCCCCGTCCTCAAGGGCCAGCAGCGCTTCATAGCGGCCCAGCTCCTGCAGCCGCAGCATGGCCCGCAGCGGACGCCGCTCGCTGTCCGCGAATACCCGCTCCAGCTCCTGGTGGTACAGGTTTTCCAGGCCGGTCCTGTCCAAAACCTTCAGTTCCATATCAAATACACCTCACGTCAAGAAACGGAACGCCTCTGTCTGGAAGATGCGCTTCCAGCCCCTCAAGCCTGCTCGGGAATGTGGATGAACCTATCATAGAGCCAGGGGGTGAGCTCGTAGTGGTAGAGGCGCTGGTGGGCCTCCATGGCCTCCTCGTCGCTCTTGTCGCCGTAGAGGAACATGGCGTACCGCACGCCGTAGATGTCGGCCACATAGCCCAGGTCCCGGAAGCCCACCCGGCGGTAAAAGGCCAGCCGCCGGCGGCGCATGGCGTTCTCCTCCTCGGACAGCGTGGGCTCCTCGGCCTCGGCCTCCACCAGAATGCCCTCCACATGGCTGTAATGGTCCATGAGATAGGACACCATCACGGTGCCGATGCCCTCCCCTCTGGGCTCTCCCTGGCAGACGCCCAGATAGTCCAGCAGCTCAAAGCCGCCCTCCGGGTCCTTCCACATGGTGGCGTAGGCCACCAGGTCCTCCCCACGGTAGAGGCCCCAGGGCTCATAGCGTCCGGCGGAGAGCAGCTTCTCCATGGCGGAGAGGGGCTTGCGCTCGGCAGGGGGGAAATCCGGCGTCAAATGGTTCTGATAGACCAGGTGCAGGGTGTCCAGGTCCAACCTTCTCAACTCATACTGTTCCAATTCGATCAAACTCCACCGTCATTAAAATCGCGTCCTCATGGACTTCCGCGTAGTAATTCTTTCTCCGCCCCACCTGCCGGAAGCCCAGCTTTTCATAGAGGGCGATGGCCGGGACGTTGCTCTCCCGGACCTCCAGGGTGAGAAAGGCCAGGTTGGCCCGGCCAAACCGCAAAAAGACGCTCAAAAGCTCCTCCGCTACCCTCTGGCGGCGGAATTTGGGGTCCACGGCGATCTTCTCCAGACAGCCTTCGTCCAAGATCACCGACAGCTCGGCATAGCCCAGGACGGTGCCGTCCTCCCCCTGTGCCACAATCAGGGAGAGGGCGTCGTTGTAAAGGGCGTCGGCAAAGGTCTGCTCCGACCAGGGCCGTTCAAAGCACGTCCGCTCGATGGCCAGCACCCCTTCCAGATGGGAGCGGTCCATGGGGACCAGATCATAGCGCACAGGCATTCTCTCCTTACTCTCTTCTTTGGCGTTCAGCCCTTGGCCTCGGCCCAGCTCCGCCCGGCGGCGGAGTCGGCCCGCATGGGCACCGGCAGGTCCATGACCCCCTCCATTTCCCGGGTAAGAAGGGCCTTCACCTGCTCCACCTCGCCGTCGGGACACTCCACGATGAGCTCGTCGTGGACCTGGAGGATGAGCCTTGCCGACAGTACCGCCTCCCGCAGCCTGTCCCGCACCCGGATCATGGCCAGCTTGATGAGGTCGGCGGCGGTGCCCTGGATGGGCATGTTGAGGGCCACCCGCTCCCCGAAGGCGCGCAGGTTGAAGTTGGAGGACTTGAGCTCCGGCAGCCACCGCCGCCGGCCCAGGAGGGTGGAGACGTAGCCGTCGGCCTTGGCCTTCTCCACCACCTCCTTCATATAGTCCCGGACCCCGTGGTAGGTGGCAAAATACTTGTCCATATATTCCCTGGCCTCCGCCCGGGTGACCCCGATGTCCTGGGACAGGGAGAAGTCGGAGATGCCGTAGACGATGCCGAAGTTCACCGCCTTGGCCCGGCGGCGCATCTCATGGGTCACCGACTCGGGGGGGACCCCAAAGACCTGGGAGGCGGTGACGGTGTGGATGTCCTCCCCGGAGCGGAAGGCGGCCTGCATGTCGGCGTCCCCGGAGATGCAGGCCAGCAAACGCAGCTCGATTTGGGAGTAGTCGGCGTCCACCAGCTGCCAGCCCTTGGGGGAGACGAACATCTTCCGCAGCTCCGCCCCCAGCTCGGTGCGCACCGGGATGTTCTGGAGGTTGGGCTCGGTGGAGCTCAGGCGTCCGGTGGCGGTGACGGTGTTCTGGAAGGAGGTGTGGATGCGCCCGTCGGCGGCGATGACCTTGGTGAGGCCGTCCACGTAGGTGGATTTCAGCTTGGCCAGCTGCCGGTAGTCCAGCACCGCTTCCACGATGGGGTGCTTGCCCTTGAGCTTTTCCAGCACCTCGGCGCTGGTGGACCAGCCGCTCTTGGTCTTTTTCACAGGGGGAAGGCCCAGCTTCTCGAAGAGGATCTTGCCGAACTGCTGGGTAGAGTTGATGTTGAATTCCTCTCCCGCCAGGTCGTAGATGATGGCCTCGTCGGCTTTGATGCGCTCCTCCAGCATGGCGCCGAAGGCGGTGAGGGCGCTCCGGTCCACCAGCACCCCCGCCTGCTCCATCTCGGCCAGGACGGGGCAGAGGGGGAGCTCCACCTCGTAAAAGAGCTTGTCCATGCCCAGCTCGGTGAGTCGGGGGGCCATGGCCTCCCGCAGCGCCCCAATGAGGGCGCAGTGGGACAGCAGGGCGCCCAGAGGTCCGCTCACCGCCAGGGCGGCCTGCTCCCGGTCCTCCGCCCCGGCGTAGGGGTCCTCTCCCGCGGTCCGGGCCTCCTCAAAGGCCGTCAGGGGGGCAAAGGCGTCCTTGGCCAGGTAGGTGTCCTTCGCCTTGGGGTATTCGTGGTTGAACCAGCTCATGCCCACCTTCTCCAGCTCATAGCTGCCGTCCGTGGGGGAGAGGAGGTAGGCCGCCAGGGCGGTGTCAAAGACGAAGCCGTCCCCTTCGATGCCCTCGGAGCGCAGCCGGGAGAGCAGGGTCTTCACGTCGTGGGTGTTTTTCCTGATGTCGGGGGCGAAGAGGGCCTTGAGCACCTGGTGGTATCCCTCCAGCCTGTCCGCCATCAAAACGGAGGCGTGACTGTCACGCCCGGTCTCCCAGTGCTCCACCGCCACCACATCCAGTCCGGGCAGGGCCAGCACGTCTACGCTGTCCTTGGTCCGCCAGATGTTCAGCAGCTCCGCTGCCCGGGCGGGGTCGGTGACCACCTCGCTGGTGCAGGCGCCCGTCACCATCTCTTCGGCCTGGACTGCCTCCCCCTGGGGGGCCTTCAGGCCCATCTTGTCAATGAGCTTGTTGAACTCAAGCTTCAAAAAAAGTTCGTAGAGGGCCCGTTGGTCGGGCTCCCGCCGCAGGGCGTCGTCGGGGGAAAACTCCAGGGGGGCGTCGGTGCGGATAGTGGCCAGATCGTAGGACATTTTAGCCTGGTCCGCTCCCTCCTTCAGCTTCTTCAGCACCGCCGGCTTGGCCTCCACACCGTCCAGATCGGCATATATGGCCTCCACGCTGCCGCAGCGCTGGATGAGGTCCATGGCGGTCTTTTCCCCGATGCCCTTGACGCCGGGGATGTTGTCGCTGGCGTCTCCCATGAGGGCCTTGAGGTCGATGATGTGGATGGGGTCGAAGCCGTAGGCCGCCCGGAAGGTCTCGGGGGTCATGTCCTTCTCGGTGGTCTGACCCATGCGGGTGGTGACCAGCTTCACCCGGGTGGCGTCGGTGATGAGCTGGAGGGAGTCCTTGTCCCCGGTGACGATGACGGTCTCCCAGCCCGCGGCGGTGTCCTTCACCGAGATGGTACCCATGAGGTCGTCGGCCTCCCAGCCGTCCAGCTCGTAGCGGGGGATGTTCATGGCGGCCAGGACGTCCTTGAGAATGGGCAGCTGGGCTGCCAGCTCGTCGGGCATGCCCTTCCGCTGGGCCTTGTAGCCCTCGTAGGCCAGATGCCGGAAGGTGGGGGCTTTGCGGTCGAAGCAGACGCACAGGGCGTCTGGGGACTCCTCTCCCACCAGCTTCTGGAGGATGGTGAGGAAGCCGTAGACAGCGTTGGTGGGGGTGCCGTCCCGGGTGGTGAGCATCCGGATGCCGTAGAAGGCCCGATTGATGATGGAGTTGCCGTCGATGACCATGAGCTTCATGGAACTTCCCTCCGCGCCGCGCGAAAATTCAGACATTGTATAGTATACCAGCTTTCCGCTGTCAGGGCAAGCCTTGGCGGCTTGTCCCTTTTTGCCCTTTGCCGCCGGTCAAAGGAGCCAGATCCCGTCGATTTGACGGCGGCGGTCTTACGGAAGAGGGAGGGCGGGGCCCGCTGCGGGCAAGGCATCCCCTTTTGCGGGGGCAAGGACAGGCGGCGAACGCCTCTTGACACCGCCGTCCGGCTCCGGTATGCTGAGGAAAACAACAGCAAAGGAGCGAAACCATGCACCATCACCATGAGCACTGCGGCTGCGGCTGCGGACATGACCATGAGCACGAGCACCACCATGAGCACGAGCACCACCATGAGCACCATGCTGAGCACGACGCCCACCGGGGCCCGCTGACCCCGGAGCAGGCCGCCTTCCTCCACGAGCTGGCCCATCACCACTATCTCCCTCTGGCCCGGTTTTTGATGGAGAGCACGGTGGAGGAGGATTTCTCCAGCGTGGCCCTCGCGCCGGTCTATCTCGTGAGTCCCGAGGACACCATGGAGCAGGCAAAGGCCAGGGGGGAAATGCTCCTGGATCTGGAGCGCCGGGGCTGGATCACCCTGGACTACGGCTATCCTCTGGAGGGCTACCCCTATGCGGAGTACCGGGGATCGGCGCTGTACGCCTATTTCTGTCAGACCGTGGAGGAGGCAAAGGGGCGGCCCGGCTTTTTGGGGGACACCCCGGTCCTGGAGCTGGGGAGCATCGCGCCGGTTTCGTGAGGAGCCTGAAGGGCTTTGCCGTGTGAGCAATGGAAAGGGGCTGTCGCAAAATACAAATTTCAGCCCGGACTCAATATGTAATAGCGAAAAAGGTTATCCCGGATTGCCGTCGCTGCAATCCGGGATAACCTTTAAATGATGTGATCTTCAGAAAAATCTATTTTGAGACAGGCCCCGGCTTGTCGAAAACCGGCGCGGAGACGGCCTACCTCCGCGCCCGGCACGGAAGACTGTTTATGCCCCGGCGCCGGATGAAAGCCAGGCAAGCAGGTCTTCCATATCGTACAGCCCGGGCTCCCGGCATTGCGCCAGGAAACGGGCGGCCTTCAACGCGCCGGAGGCAAAGACCTCTCTGGACTGGGCGGAGTGGCGCAGCTCGATGACCTCGTCCCGCCCGGCGAAGAGGATCTCATGGTCGCCGGCGATGGTGCCGCCCCGGACGGCGGAAATGCCGATCTCCCGGCGGTCGCGGGGCTTGCGGACGGCGTGGCGGTCCCACACATATTCCGGTGTGTAGGGCAGGGCGGTGGAGAGGGCGTCGGCCAGCAGCAGGGCGGTGCCGCTGGGAGCGTCCACCTTTTTGTTGTGGTGGCGCTCCACGATCTCAATGTCGAAATCCTCGCCCAAAAGCTGGGCGGCCTGCCGGGCCAGCTTGGAGAGCACGTTGATCCCCAGGGAGAAGTTGGCGGAGCGGAACACGGGGATGTGCCCGGCGGCGTCGTCGATCTCCTCAAGCTGCTCCGGGGCGTAGCCCGTGGTGGCCAGGACCACGGGCAGCCGGCGCTTTACGCAGCAGCTCAAAAGACCGGTGAGGGCGGCGGGGTGGGAGAAGTCCACCACCACCTGGGCGGGAATGGTACAGTCGCCGGGATTGGAAAAGACGGGGAAGTCCTGTCCGGCGGTCCCCAGAATGTCAAAGCCGGCGGCAATGTGAAGGTCGGGCTGGCCGTCGCAGAGCGACGCCAGCACCCGGCCCATCCGGCCGTTGCAGCCGGAGATGATGAGTTCCAGCATGATGATTCCTCCTTGCTGTTGCGGTTTCCATGTGTGCCGGGTAAAAAGACAGACGGCCGAGCCGGAGCAGGGCCGTCTGGAAAAAAGACATCATTGACCGGCGGGGAGGAGGCCGGTCTTTTCCATCGCGGCCCGCAGCCGCTCCAGGTTGGCGGCGGAGATGTCGCACAGGGGGAGGCGCAGGCCGCCCACGTCCTTCCCCATCAGGTTGAGCGCGGCCTTGACGGGGATGGGGTTGACCTCGCAGAAGAGGGCGTCCATCAGCTCCATATGGTCCAGCTGGAGCCGGGCGGCTTCCTCGAACCGGCCCTCCAGACACAGGTGGGTGATGTCCACCATGAGCTTGGGGGCGACATTGGACGCCACAGAGATGACGCCCTTGGCGCCCAGAGACATCATGGGGACCACCTGGTCGTCGTTGCCGGACCAGATGTAGAAGTCGTCTCCGCAGAGGCAGCGGGTGTGGGTGATGAGGCTCAGGTTACCGCTGGCCTCCTTCACGCCGTTGATCTTGGGGTTCTGGGCGAGGACCTTGTAGGTCTCGGCGGTGAAGGACACGCCGGTCCGGGAGGGGACGTTGTAGAGGATGATGGGCAGTTCCGTCCGGTCGGCGATGTACTCATAGTGGCGGATGAGCCCCTCCTGAGAGCACTTGTTGTAGTAGGGGGTGACATGGAGAAGGGCGTCGGCGCCGGACTCCTCGGCGTGCTGGGAGAGGTAGACGGCGGCGGAGGTATCGTTGCTGCCGGCGCCGGCCACCACCTTGACCCGGTGATTGACGTGCTTGACGCAGAAATGGACCACGGCGATGTGCTCCCGCAGGGTGAGGGTGGAGCACTCGCCGGTGGTGCCCACCACACAGATGGCGTCCACGCCGCCGGCGATCTGCTCGTCGATCAGCTGGGCCAGGCGGTCATAGTTGACGGCGCCGCTCTGGTCAAAGGGGGTGACAATGGCGGGGCAGGCGCCGGTGAAAATAGGCTCTCTCATCAATCATTACCTCCTGATAAGACCGTTGCGCTGTCCGCACAGGCGCGGCATGCTCACGCCTTGACGATGTAGCCCTCGGCGCACAGCAGCTCGGCCAATTCCACCGCGCCGCCCGCCGCGCCCCGGAGGGTATTGTGGGACAGACACACAAACTTGTAATCGTACTGGGTATCCGGCCGGAGCCGTCCGATGGAGATGGTCATCCCATTGCCCAGGTCGCGGTCCAGTCTGGCCTGGGGACGGTCCGGCTCCTCAAAGTAGTGCAGGAACTGCTGGGGGGCGGAGGGGAGCTGGAGCTCCTGAGCCCGGCCGCGATAGCCGGCCCAGATGGCCTTCATCTCCTCCATGGAGGGTTTCTTTTCAAAATCTACGAAGACGGCGGCGGTGTGGCCGTTGGATACGGGGACGCGGAGGCACTGAGCGGTGATGGAGGGCTTGGCGGCGTTGACGATGACGCCGTTTTCCACCCGGCCCCAGACCTTCATGGGCTCCTGCTCGGATTTCTCCTCCTCGCCGCCGATATAGGGGATCACGTTGTCTACCATATCCGGCCAGGTCGCAAACGTCTTACCGGCGCCGGAGATGGCCTGGTAGGTACACACCAGGATCCGCTCCAGGCCGAAGCCGCGCAGGGGATGGAGGGCGGGCACATAGCTCTGGATGGAGCAGTTGGACTTGACCGCGATGAGCCCGCGCTTCATCCCCAATCGCTTTCGCTGGGCCTCGATCACCCGGATATGCTCCGGGTTGACCTCCGGTATGACCATGGGCACGTCCTCCGTCCAGCGGTGGGCGGAGTTGTTGGAGATCACGGGGCACTCGTGGCGGGCGTAGGTCTCCTCCAGGGCCCGGATCTCTTCCTTTTTCATGTCCACGGCGGAAAAGACGAAGTCCACCATGGAGGCGATCTTCTCCACGTCAGCCTCGGCGTTCAGGACCACCAGATCCCGGGCGTTCTGGGGAATGGGGGTATCCATGGCCCAGCGCCCGCCCACGGCTTCGGCGTAGGTCTTTCCGGCGGAGCGGGGGCTGGCCGCGATGACGGTCAGCTCAAACCAGGGGTGGCGCTCCATGAGGGTGACAAAGCGCTGCCCCACCATGCCGGTGCCACCGATGACGCCAACTTTAAATTTTTCCATGCCGCAGACCTCCATTTGCTGTCCATACACCCGTATTCTATCCGAAATGCAGCGCCGACTTGCCTGTCCGGCAGAAAAACGGCGGTTGCAAAAGCGTCGGGTTTTGTACTATAATGTCTCCTGCAATGCCCGGCTCGCGGCGGGTCTCCGGGACCCGGTCCGGCGAGAGCGGCATTTTTGATAGTGTAGCACAATTCTTTTCCAATGTAAACCGCTAATTTGACAGAAATGGAGCTTCCGCATGGGCAAACGCTTGATTCGATTTGTGAGCGCGCTGCTGGTGGCCGCTCTCTGCACCGGCCTGGGAAGCCTGGCCGCGGAGCCGGACACCAAGGACATTCTGCGGGTGGGACTCTTTTACGGCAGCAGCGCTCTGCCCGGGGCCAACCTGGAAAACAGTGTGGGGAGCGGCTACCGCTTCGGCTGGTACGACGACGATCTGACCTTCCACCAGCTCGGCAGCTCCACGGAGACCCAGATCTCCGTGGTCAAGACCCAGAACGTCACCCTCTCCGGGGGAAACTACGTGGACGGCACCGGCTCGGTGACGGTAGGCTGCTACCACCTCCAGCTCCCCACGGCCTACGCCTCCTTTGAGGAGGCCCAGGCGGCGGCCTCCGGGCTCACCGACGGGTTTGCCGCCTGGATCGAGGGGACCTACTATGTGCGCCAGGGGGCCTATACCACCAAGGCGGAGGCCCAGGCCGCCCAGAGCGCCCTGGGGCTGTCCGACGCCGCCGTGGCGGGCACCAGCGGCTATGCCGTCACCGTGGTGGTCACCAAGACGGGACGGCCCATCTTCCAGTTCGACGGAGGACAGGGGTACAGCCTCGGCATCCAGCCCGGCCTGGAGGAAGGGGGGGAGACCGCCACCTGGTTCAAGGGCTACCGCTATTACGGCGGCTTCCAGTACCGCCGCAGCGGCGGCGACCTCACCGTCATCAACATCGTGGACGTGGAGGACTACGTGAAGGGGGTCCTCCCCTACGAAATGAACAATGCCTGGCCCTTGGAGGCCCTGAAGGCCCAGGCTGTGTGCGCCCGGACCTACGCCGCCGCCATCTCCTCCAGCCACGCCAGCGCCGGCTTCGACGTGTGCAACAACACCCACTGCCAGATGTACCAGGGCCTGAACCTGGCCAATGAACGCACCGACCAGGCGGTGGAGGAGACGGCGGGGGAGTACGTACGCTACGAGGGCGAGTTGGCCGTCACCTACTACTCCGCCAGCGACGGCGGCGCCACCGAGTATGTGGGGAACATCTGGAATTCCAGCGAGGACCTGCCCCATCTCCAGGGGGTCATAGACCCCTATGAGGCCGACCTGGCCGACCAGATCTCCCAGTACAACTGGACGGTCACCGTCACCAAGGACAAGATCGCCCAGGTCCTCCGGGAGAAGGGGTACAACTGCGGCGACATCGTGGATGCCTACGTGTCCGAGGTCAGCGAGACGGGGAACCCAAAGACCACCACCTTTGTGGATGACAACGGCAAGAGCTGGTCCTTCGGGCCGGAGTCCCTGCGCATCTGGTTCGGCCTGCGCTCCAACCGCTTCACCCTGGGAGGGGGGACCGGGAGCTACTACGTCAATGGCACCTCGGAGGCCCTTTCCTCGGTGAGCGGGGCCTACGCGGTGAATGGAGACGGCGCCGTGAGCGCCATCACCGGCGCCCCCTATGTGGCCACCGCCTCGGGCACCGACCGCCTGGGGACCTCCAGCGCCTCGTCGTCGGAGAGCGGCGTCACCTTCACCGGCTCCGGCTACGGCCACAACGTGGGCATGAGCCAGCAGGGAGCCCGGGCCATGGCTCTGCAGGGGATGGACTATGTGGACATCCTGACCTTCTACTTCACCGGCGTGGAGATCGGTTAATCCTAAGAGAAAGCTGGAACCTGATTTGAAAACTTCGGATTTTTATTACGACCTGCCCCAGGAGCTCATCGCCCAGACCCCTCTGGACCGCCGGGACGCCTCCCGGCTAATGGTGCTGGACAAGCGCACCGGGGCGGTAGAGCACAAGCACTTTTTCGACCTGCCCAGCCTGCTGCGGCCAGGGGACTGCCTGGTGCTCAACGACTCCCGGGTGCTGCCCGCCCGGCTGCTGGGCCGCCGGGAGCCGGGCGGCGGCGCGGCGGAGGTCCTTCTCCTCACCGACAAGGGTGACAAGACCTGGGAGTGCCTGGTCCGGCCGGGCAAGAAGATGAAGCCGGGGACAAAGCTCTCCTTCGGCGACGGCCTCCTCACCGCCGAGGTCACCGAGACCCTGGAGGGGGGCAACCGGCTGGTGCGCTTCCACTACGAGGGCATTTTTCTGGAGCTGCTGGAGCGGCTGGGCAAGATGCCCCTGCCCCCTTACATCAAGGCGGAGCTCCAAGACCCGGAGCGGTACCAGACGGTATACTCCCGGGAGGTGGGGTCGGCGGCGGCGCCCACCGCCGGGCTCCACTTCACCAAGGAGCTGCTGGAGCAGATCCGGGCCATGGGGGTCTCCCTGGCCTATGTGACCCTTCACGTGGGCCTGGGCACCTTCCGGCCCGTGAAGGAGGAGGAGATCACCGACCACGAGATGCACGCGGAGTACTGCATGATCTCCAGGGAGACGGCGGAGACCATCAACGAGACCCGCCGGAAGGGGGGGCGGGTCATCTGCGTGGGCACCACCTCCTGCCGGACCATCGAGTCCTGGGCGGCGGAGGACGGGACCCTGAAGGAGTCCGCCGGCTGGACCAGCATCTATATCTATCCCGGCTACCGGTTCAAGGTGCTGGACGCCCTCATCACCAACTTCCACCTGCCCGAGTCCACCCTGGTGATGCTGGTCTCCGCCCTGGCGGGCCGGGAGCACATCCTGGCCGCCTACGAGGAAGCCGTCCGGGAGAAATACCGCTTTTTCTCCTTTGGGGACGCCATGTTCATCTGCTGACATCAAAAAGGTCCGGCGTGCAAGAGCGCACGCCGGACCTTACTTGTCGAAAAACCTCCGTGAGACAGGCAGATGTGCCGCAGAGGCGCAGGGGAGCTCGAGGGGGCGGCAGCCCGCCTCGAATGGGATCACATCCCCCGCAGCCCTTGCTCTGCAAGGGCTGCGGCGAGCAAAGCGAGGACTTTTTCGCCCTGAACAGGGCGGAAAAGTAACGGGATGCAGGCTGTCGAAAAAGTCCCTTAGGGGACTTTTTCGACAGCCTGAGGTCCGGCGTGCAAGAGCGCACGCCGGACCTTTTCCTATGATTTGGGTTTCGGCTTGAAGAGCAGGGCCACCAGACAGCAGAAGAAGATGGCGGCGGCGATGCCTCCGGCGGCGGCGGTGATCCCGCCGGTGAAGGCCCCCAGAAGGCCGTCGGCCGCCACCGCCTCCTTTACCCCCTTGGCCAGGAGGTAGCCGAAGCCGGTGAGGGGGACGGTGGCCCCCGCCCCGCCGAAATCCACGATGGGCTCGTAGAGCCCCAGTCCTCCCAGCACCACGCCGGCGACCACGTAGAGCACCAGAATCCGGGCGGGGGTGAGCTTGGTCCGGTCGATGAGGATCTGCCCGATGAGGCAGAGGGCGCCGCCGCAGAGGAAGGCCCGCAGATAGGGGAATATCATATCCATGGTCAGGCTCCTTTCTCGGTGGAGAGGGCCACGGCATGGCAGATGCCGGGGATGCTCTCTCCCTGAAGGGTGGAGGTGGGGGAGAGGAGCGCGCCGGTGCCGCAGAAGAGGACGCGCTTCCAGCGCCCCGCCTTCATGCCGCCCAGCAGGTAGCCGCAGAGCACGGTGGCCGAGCAGCCGCAGCCGGAGCCGCCGCAGTGTACGTCCTGCCCCGGCAGGTCGAAGATCATCACGCCGCAGTCATCGTAGTTTCCCAGCTCGATCCCGTCGGACCGGAAGAGGTCCAGGACGATGGCCTTGCCCAGTTCTCCCAGGTCGCCTGTGACGATAAGGTCGTAGTCGGACGGCCTGAGGCCGGTGTCGGAAAAGTGGGCGGCAAGGGTGTCGCAGGCCGCTGGAGCCATAGCGGCTCCCATGTTGTTGGCGTCCTGAATGCCCTTGTCCACCACCTTGCCGATGGTGGCGTGGGTCACGCGGGGGCCGTTTCCCTCCCGGCCCAGCACCACGGAACCGGCCCCGGTCACCGTCCACTGGGCGGTGGGGGTGCGCTGGCCGCCGTACTCCAAAGGGGTGCGGTACTGCCGCTCGGCGGAGCAGAAGTGGGAGGAGGCCACCGCCGCCGCCCAGTCTCCGAAGCCGCCGTCCAGGGTCATGGCGGCCAGCGCCAGCCCCTCCGCCATGGTGGAGCAGGCGCCGTAGAGCCCCAGGAAGGGCACGTCCTGCCCCCGGACGGCGAAGGAGGAGGCGATGCACTGGTTCAGCAGGTCGCCGGCAAAGAGAACGTCCAGGCCGGAGGGGGCCAGCTCCGCCTTGTCCAGGGCGGTCTGGAGGGCCAGGCGCTGCATGGCGCTCTCCGCCTTCTCCCAGCTGCGTTCACCGAAGCTGTCATCCTGGTTGATGAGGTCGAAGCTCTCCGACAGAGGACCCTCTCCCTCTTTCTTTCCCACCACGCTGGCATAGCCGGCGATGACGGGGGGCGCGGCAAAGGCCACCGTCTGCCGGCCCAGCTTTTTTGTGGTCATGGAAAATCCCTCCCGTGGGTGTTTGGAGCAAACGTAGTTTGAACAGTTTTCCGTAAAATATCAGTCCGCTTTTTGGCGGCGGCGCGGCTGGTCAAACGGGGGAAGATGCGATATAATATTACCATATATTCAGCCTGATGGAGTTGGAACGATATGGTAGAAGAACCCAAGCGCACCATTGCCTACCTCTGCCCTGAATGCCGCCAGGCGGTGGTGGTGGAAAAGACGGTCTTTTCTCTGGCGGCGGCGCCGGGAAAGATCCCCTGTCCCTGCGGGAAATCGGCCCTGGAGACGGAGATGCTGGGAGACCGGGTCAAGCTGACGGTGCCCTGCCTCTTCTGCGGCAGGACCCACACGGTGACCTGCTCCACCCACGCCTTCCTCCATGAAAAGACCCTGGCCTTCTCCTGTGCCGCCTCCGGGCTGGACTGCTGCTACGTGGGGGAGGAGGGGCCCGTTTTCGCCGCCATGGAGCGCCTGGAGGAGGCGGTGGACAAGATGGAGGCCGCCGCCGGGGAGAAGGGGACCTTCCTGGATGAGATCATCATGCACGAGGTCCTCTCCGAGCTGCGGGACATCGCCCAGCGGGGCGGAGTTTCCTGCACCTGCGGCTCCAAGTCGTGGAAGCTCCAGGTCAACTTCAGCTCGGTGGACCTCATCTGCGCCCAGTGCGGCGCCGCGCTGCGGATCCCGGCCGCCACCGCCGACGACCTGGAGGACCTGTGCTGCAAGCCCACCCTTCTCATCAGGGGAAAGGGGGAGTGAGCCGTGTATCATGAGGCCGCCTTCCGCGTGGGCGCCCGGGACGCCGACATCTTCGGCCAGTGCCGCCCCTCTGCCATGATGGATTTTTTGCAGGAGGCCGCCACCGGCGCGGCCATTGCCCTCCACGTCTCCCGGGAGGAGACGCTGCGGGACTATGGGGCCTTTTGGATGCTGGCCCGGATCTGGTACAGGCTGGAGGAGCCCGTCCTCTGGGACGACCGGCTCACCGTTCAGACCTGGCACCGGGGCGATGGCCACGGCCCGTCCATGTACCGGGACTTTGACATCTTCCGGGCGGGCAGACGCATCGGCGAGGGAGTCAGCATCTGGGTCCTGGCCGACGCCGAGACCCGCAGGCTGCGCCGGGTCTCCGAGCTGCCCGGCTTTCGGGAGACCACCGGCGGGGAACGCTGCAAATCCCGCATGCTGTCCAAGCTCCGTCCGCCGGTGCCGCTGGAAACGGCGGGGACGCGGCAGTTGGGGTACAGCGACTGTGATGTCAACGGCCACGTCAACAATACGCGCTACGCCGATTTCGCCTGTGACGCCATCGCGCTGGAGCGCCTGGGCAGCGGACTGTTCGTCTCCCAGGTCCAGATCGGCTACCTCAAGGAGTGCCTGCCGGGGGAGCGCCTGACCCTCTCGGCGGGACGCCTGGATGGGACCTTTTACGTCCAGGGGGACGGGGAGGAGGGGAGAGCCAGGTTTGACGCGGCTTTGACCCTTACCCCCCTTGACAACCCCCCGCCCCGGGC
>DXDV01000086.1 GCA_019115345.1 Candidatus Intestinimonas stercorigallinarum
TTTGCCAAGGCCCTGAAGGAGAAGGAGGACGCCGACGGCGCCGACTTCGCCATCGCCCTGGACTACGGCGTGGCCACCGCCTACAAGGCGGTCATGAAGCCCGCCGAGGGCACCATCCTCACCGTCTCCCGCCTGTGCGCCCGCCGGGCCGCCGAGGCCGCCCGGGAGGACCGCTCCATCGAGTTCGTGTTGGACGAGGCCATCCAGGAGGGCCTCACCGCCCTGGCCGATACCGTCAATCAAAACCCCGTCCTCAAGAAGGCGGGGGTGGTGGACGCCGGCGGCAAGGGCTTTCTGGTCATCCTCCAGGGGATGCTGGATGAGCTCCGGGGGGAGCCCATGCCCGACGACGCCGGAGAGGGGACCGCGGGCGAGCAGAAGGCCGACTACGCCGCCATCGCCGCCGAGGAGATCACCTTCACCTTCGACACCGTCTTTATCGTCCGCAAGGACGCCCATTTCAACGGGCTGGAGGCCTTCCAGGCCTACCTCAACAGCGTGGGCGACAGCCTGGTCATCGGGGAGAGCGACGACGCCTTCAAGGTCCACGTCCACACCGACATCCCCGGCGCCGTCCTCAGCGAGGCCCAGAAGTACGGCACCCTGGAGCTGGCCAAGATCGAGAACATGCGCACCCAGGCCGAGGACCTGGCCGCCGGCCGCCACGTTCAGAGCACCGACGACCTGGAGGAGGACGGCCACGACCACTGCGCCGCCCCCGCCTCCGCCCCGCCGGAGAAGAAGTACGGCTTCGTCTCCGTGTGCGCCGGGGAGGGCCTTGCCGCCGTGTTCCGGGACCTGGGGGTGGACCGGGTGGTCTCCGGGGGACAGACCATGAACCCCTCCACCCAGGACATCCTCAAGGAGATCGAGGCCACCCCCGCCGAGGTGGTCTACGTCCTGCCCAACAACAAGAACATCATCATGGCCGCCGAGCAGTGCGTCCCCCTGGCTCAGGGCAAGACGGTGGTGGTCCTGCCCACCAAGACCATCCCCCAGGGGGTCTCCGCCCTCCTCAGCTTCGACCCCGACGCCATCCAGGAGGACAACACCGACGCCATGACCCAGGCGTTCCAGAACGTCCGCACCTCTCAGGTCACCTACGCCGCCCGGGACTCCGATTTCGACGGCTTCGACATCAAGGCGGGAGACTACCTGGCCCTGAGCGAGAACCAGCTCTTCGGCACCGACCAGGACCTGGACGCCCTGCTCCACCGGCTGGCCGAGGCCGAGCCCCAGCAGAGCGCCGAGTTCATCACCATCTACTACGGCGAGGATGTGGACGACACCCAGGCCCAGGCCGCCCTGGACATCTTCACCGCCGCCTGCCCCAATGCCGAGATCACCCTGCTCTCCGGCGGCCAGCCCGTCTATTACTACCTCATCTCGGCGGAATGAGTCCCGCTCCATAACGACACAGCAAGGGCGGCCGGAAGGCCGCCCTTGGCTATATTACAGAAAAAAACAGGAGGTTTGCGCTCCATGCCCACCTATGATTTTACCACCCTGCGTTCCCGGCGCCACATGGGGGCCTCCAAATGGGTCCCCATGGAGCGGGCCGGTGTGACGGACCCCGACGTGATCCCCTTCTCCGTGGCCGACATGGACCTGCTGGTGGCCCCGGAGATCGTTGACGCCATGCAAAAGGCGGCCGCCTTCGGCGTCTACGGCTACACCGGCATGGACGACGCCTTCCGCTCCGCCGTCACCGGCTGGATGGCCCGCCGCCACAGCTGGACGGTGGACCCGGGCTGGCTGGTGAACAATTTCGGGGTGGTCCACGCCGTGGGCCAGGCCGTCCAGGCCTTCACCCGGCCCGGGGACGCCATCGTCACCCAGACCCCCGCCTACCCGCCCTTCCGGCGGGTCGCCGAGTCCACCGGCCGGATCTTCCTGGCCGACCCCCTCCGCCGCACGGAGGGCGGCTACGAGCTGGACCTCAATCACCTGGAGGACCTGTGCCGCCGGCCGGAGACCAAGCTCCTCATCCTCTGCTCCCCCCACAACCCCACCGGCCGGGTGTGGACCCGGGAGGAGCTGGGGGCGGTGGCGGACATCTGCCGCCGCCACGGCGTGCTGGTGTTCTCCGACGAGATCCACAGCGACTTCGTGGCGCCCGGCCACGTCCACACCGTCTTTGCCGCCCTGGACGAGGAGACCGCCCACCGCTGCGTGGTGGGCACCTCGGCCAGCAAGACCTTCAACCTGGCGGGGCTGGCCACCGCCACCACCATCATCCCCGACCGGGAGCTGCGCCGCCGGTTCCGGGCCAAGACCGACGGCTACGCCGGGGAGTATACCGGCTACTTCGGCCTGGCCGCCACCCGGGCGGCCTATGAGCGGGGAGAGCCCTGGCTGACGGCCTTCCTGGAGCATCTGGCGGGGAACGCCGCCCTCTGCCGGGACTTCCTGGCCCAGCGCTTCCCGTCGGTGTGGACGGCCCCCTGGGAGGGGACGTACTTGCTCTGGGCCGACTTCTCCTGCCTGGGCCTGGACGGGGAGGCACAGGCCCGCTTCATGCGGGAGGAGGCCGGACTGTGGCTGGACGAGGGCCCCATGTTCGGCCCCGAGGGGGCGGGCTTTGAGCGCTTCGTCCTGGCCTGTCCCCGCCGCCACCTGGAAAAGGCCCTGGAGCGCCTGGACGCCGCCGTCAGCCGACGGGGACTCCCCCGGTGAGCCGACGGCTCCGGGCCGACCCCCGGCTGGTCCTCTTCCTGGGGGTGCTGGGGGCCTCCTTCTCCGCCATCTTCGTCCGCTGGTCCCAGGCCCCCTCCCTGGTGACGGCCACTGGAAGACTGGGCTGGACCGTCCTGCTGCTGCTGCCGGCGGTCCTCCGGTCCCACCGGGCCGAGCTCCGCGCCGCCACCCGGCGGGACCTCCTCCTGTGCGCCCTGAGCGGGGCGTGCCTGGCCCTCCACTTCTCCACCTGGTTCGAGTCCCTGAAGTGGACCTCCATCGCCTCCTCCACGGTGCTGGTGTCCACCGAGGTCATCTTCTCCGCCCTGGGCTTCGCCCTCTTCCTCCACGGACGGGTCCCCAAGCTGGGGGTGGCCGCCATCGCCCTGGCCTTCGCGGGCAGCGTGGCGCTGGCCCTCGCCGACGCCGGGGGCGGCGGCGCCCTGGCGGGGGACCTGCTGGCGGTGCTGGCCGCCGCGGCTGTGGCGGTCTACACCCTCATCGGCCAGGTCCAGCGTTCCCGGCAGTCCACCACGGTCTACACCTTCCTCACCTATACCGCCTGCCTCCTGGTCCTGCTGGCCCTGGACGCCGCCACCGGCACCCCGGTGCTGGGCTGGGGCCTCCGGGAGGCGGTCGTGGGGCTGCTGCTGGCCGTGTTCTGCACCCTCCTGGGCCACTCCCTCTTCTCCTGGAGCCTGAAGTGGCTCTCCCCCGCCTACGTCTCCGCCGCCAAGCTGTGCGAGCCGGTGTTCGCCTCCGTCCTGGGGCTCCTCCTCTTCGGGGAGGGCATCGGACCCCTTCAGGGGGCCGGCGCCGCCGCCGTCCTGGCCGGCGTCCTCCTCTACACCAAGGCGGAGGGGCGGCGTCCGTGAGGCGTCCGCCCCTGCCCGCCGGGGGCGGTTTTTCTGATTTTTTACTTTACCGCGCCAAATCACTCTTGCATTTTTCCGCCGTCGGGTGTAAAATACCCCCAACCATTCCAAGTGAGGTATGTTTTCATGGACGTGTGCCGCCTCACAACTGCATCCCGTTTCTTTTCCTATTTTGGCTGGGCTCGATTTATGGGCGCCGGCTTTTTTGGCATGGGAAAATAGCGGGATAAAATGAATGGGCTGGCCCGTATTGGGGCCATTGTATCGTCGATTTGCGCGCTCATTGATTTTATCGTCAATGGGCGCCTTTTTTCTTTTGCGCCCATGGCGGGAAAAGGAGAAGATCACTATGGTAATCATCATGAAGCCCGGCACGAAGAAGGAGGACATCGAGGCTCTGGCCGGTACCTTCCGCGCCCAGGGGCTGGATGTGGGCATCACCCACGGCATCGGCTGCACCATTTTGGGCCTGGTGGGGGACACCACCGAGCTGGACATGGACAAGATCTCCATGGAGGACCACGTGGAGCGGGTCATGCGGGTCCAGGAGCCCTACAAGAAGGCCAACCGGAAGTTCCACCCCGAGGACTCGGTGGTCACCGTGGGGAGCGCCCGCATCGGCGGCGGCAGCTTCTCCGTTATCGCCGGGCCCTGCTCGGTGGAGAGCGAGGAGCAGATCTGCGGCATCGCCCAGGACGTGAAGCTCTCCGGGGCCTCCCTCCTCCGGGGCGGCGCCTTCAAGCCCCGCACCTCCCCCTATTCCTTCCAGGGCATGGGCGCCCCCGGCCTGGAGCTGCTGATGGAGGCCCGGGAGCAGACCGGACTGCCCATCGTCAGCGAGATCATGGACCCCCGGATGGCCCAGCTCTTCGAGGACGAGGTGGACCTGGTCCAGGTGGGCGCCCGGAACATGCAGAACTTCGAGCTTTTGAAGGAGGTGGGCAAGATGAGCAAGCCCATCCTCCTCAAGCGGGGCCTCTCCAACACCTACGAGGAGTGGATCATGTCGGCGGAGTATATCATGGCCGCCGGCAATGACAACGTCATCCTCTGCGAGCGGGGCATCCGCACCTTCGAAAACTACACCCGGAACACCCTGGACGTCTCCGCCATCCCCGCCATCAAGCAGATGAGCCATCTGCCCGTCATCGTGGACCCCTCCCACGCCGCCGGGAT
>DXDV01000087.1 GCA_019115345.1 Candidatus Intestinimonas stercorigallinarum
CATCTGGAAGACGCCGGAGGTCTTACCCTCGGAGAGCATCTGAAAGACCCCCGGGTCGTTGTCCGGGATGGTATGGAGATCGAAATCAGGCTCCTTCCGGCGGACCAGCTGGACGGCGTCGTCCAGCACCGTCAGGTTCCGGAGGCCCAGAAAGTCCATCTTCAGGAGGCCCAGCTCCTCCAGGGTGGTCATGGTGTACTGGGTGACCACCGACTCGTCGTTCTTGGCCAGGGGGACGTAGTCGTCCACCGGGCGGCGGGTGATGACCACCCCGGCGGCGTGGGTGGAGGCGTGGCGGGGCATGCCCTCAATGCTCTTGGCGGTGTCGATGAGGGTCTTGACCCGCTCGTCCCCCTCGTAGAGGTCCCGGAGAGGCTTGGACAGCTTCAGGGCCTCCTCCAGGGTGATGTGGAGGGCGCCGGGCCCGCTGGGCACCTGCTTGGCGATGTTGTCCACCTCGGCATAGGGGAAGTTGAGGGCCCGGCCCACGTCCCGGATGGCTCCCCGGGCCGCCATGGTGCCGAAGGTGACGATCTGGGCCACGTGGTCGGCGCCGTACTTCCGGCAGACGTAGTCGATGACCTCCTGCCGCCGGCGGATGCAGAAGTCGATGTCGATGTCGGGCATGGTGACCCGCTCCGGGTTGAGGAAGCGCTCGAAGTAGAGGCCGTACTTGGTGGGGTCCACGTCGGTGATGTCGAGGCAGTAGGACACCATGCTGCCGGCGGCGGAGCCGCGGCCAGGGCCCACGGGGATCTGGTGGCGCTTGGCGTAGCCGATGAAGTCGGAGACGATGAGGAAGTAGTCCACAAAGCCCATCTTCCGGATCATGTCCATCTCGTAGGCAAGCTGCTGCCGGTGCTCCTCCGGGGCGTTGGGATAGCGCCGGGCGAAGCCCTCCAGGCACAGCTTTTCAAAGTAGGCGTCCCCGTCGGTCCAGCCCTCGGGGAGCTTGAACTCGGGCAGGTGGTAGGTGCCGAACTGGAACTCCACATTGCAGAGGTCGGCGATCTTTTGGGTGTTCTCCAGGGCGTCGGGGCAGTTGGGGAAGAGGGCGGCCATCTCGGCCTCGCTCTTTACGTAGAACTCCTCAGTCTCGAACTTCATCCGCCCCGGCTCCTCCACCGTCTTGCCCATCTGGATGCACATGAGCACATCCTGGGTCCGGGCGTCCTCCCTGGTGAGGTAGTGGGCGTCGTTGGTCGCCACCAGGGGGATGCCCGTCTCCTCGTGGAGGCGCAGCAGCCCCTGGATGATCTCCGGGTCCTCGGGGAGGCTGTGGTCCTGGAGCTCCAGGTAGTAGCCGTCCTCCCCGAAGAGCGCCCGCATGGCCAGGGCCTCCTTTTTGGCGTCCTCATACTGGCCGTTGCGGAGGAGCCGGGGCAGCTCCCCCGCCAGGCAGGCGGAGAGGGCGATGAGCCCGCCGGCGTGCTGCCGCAGCAGCTCCTTGTCGATGCGCGGCTTCATGTAAAAGCCTTCGGTGAAGCTGCGGGAGACCATGTGGCACAGGTTGCGGTAGCCCTCCTCATTCCGGCACAGGAGGATGAGGTGGCGGGGAGAGGCGTCGAACTCGTGCTCCTTCTGGAACCGGGTCCGGGGGGCCACATAGACCTCGCAGCCAATGATAGGCTTGATGCCCTCGGCCTTGCAGGCCCGGTAAAAGTCCACCGCCCCGTACATGACGCCGTGGTCGGTGACGGACACGGCGTTCTGCCCCAGCTCCTTCACCCGCTTCACCAGCGCCGGGATGCGGCAGCAGCCGTCCAGAAGGCTGAACTCGGTATGGACGTGTAGGTGGACAAAGGACATAGGGGACCTCCTTCGTTCGATGGTGTCAACGGGACGGACAAACTTGGACGCGGCTCCGTAGTTCCCGCTCTACCTCAGGCAGCAGAGCCGTCAAAGTCCTCCCCTGCCAAAGGGAAAAAAACGGGAGCCAGACATAACACAGACTTTGAAGAGAAAAACCGTCCAGCCAGATGAGCAGGGCCAGCGCCAACCAGAATACGCCGTGAAAGAGAAAGAAGCCGGCCGGCAACCGTAAGGTCATCTCGATCCGGGTTCCGTCCCCCACAGCTGTCAGCGCGACATCCGCCCGAACATGGCCGCCGATGGGGCCGGTCCGAACGAGGCGCAGTCCACCCGGCCGCACCCGGGCAAACCAGGTATTCCGGGCGGTCCACTGGTCCAGACGGGACCAGGGCCGGGCACCATGGCACAAGGCTTCCTCTGTCTCCCGGGGCGTGAGCGCCGTCTCCCATGTATGCTTGCGCCCCATGCTCACCCCTCCCCCGCCAGCTCCATCAGCTTGCGCAGACGGTGGTTGAGGCAGGACTTGGTCACCGGGGGGTCGCTGAGGGCAGCCAGCTGGGAGAGGGTGAGCTCCGGGTGGCTCAGGCGCAGCTCCGCCGTGGCCCGGAGCTTGTCCGGCAGGGCGTCCAGCCCCCGGCTCCGGGCGTACCGCTCGATGGCCTCCACCTGCTCCAGGGCGGCGTCCACCGCCTTGTCCAGGTTGGCCGAGTCGCAGTTCACCCGGCGGTTGACGCTCCCCCGCAGGTGCTTTTCCAGCTTGGCGTTCATGAGCTCCATGGCGGAA
>DXDV01000088.1 GCA_019115345.1 Candidatus Intestinimonas stercorigallinarum
TCAAAAACTCCTTGAGCCATTCCCCCGTCTCCGGATGGGCCAGGGAGAAGTCGATGGTGGCCTCTAGGAAGCCCTTCAGGTTGCCGGTATCGTACCGCTTCCCCTCAAAGTCCACCGCCACCATTTTGTCCCGCTTGCACAGCGCCTTCAGGCCGTCGGTGAGCTGGATCTCGCCGCCGTAGCCCGGCGCCAGGTTCTCCAGGATGTCGAAGATGGCGGGCTGGAGCACATACCGGCCCAGGATGGCGTAGTTGGAGAAGATCTCCTCGGGCCGGGGCTTTTCCACCATGTCGCTCACCTGGAAGATCCGCTCCTCCAGGGGCTCCACCTTCACGGAGGAGTACTTGGCGATGGCCTGGGTGCTCACCTGCTGCACCCCCACGCAGGAGGCGCCGTACTTCTCCGCCCCGTCGATGAGCTGGCCGATGACCGGCTTCTCCGAGCGCATAATGTCGTCGCCCAGCAGCACGGCGAAGGGCTCGTCCCCCACGAAGCGCTTGGCCCGCCAGATGGCGTGACCCAGGCCCTTGGTCTCCTTCTGACGGACGTAGAAGATGTTGGCCAGGTCGGCCGCCCGGCGGACCTCCGAGAGCTCCCGCTCCTTGCCCGCCCGGCTCAGCCGCTCCTCCAGCTCGGGGTAGTAGTCAAAGTAGTCGTCCATGGCGGACTTGGCCCGGTTGGTGACCACCAGGATGTCCTCGATGCCGGCGGCCACCGCCTCCTCGATGATATACTGGATCACCGGCTTGTCCACCAGGGGGAGCATCTCCTTGGGCACCGTCTTGGTGGCGGGCAGCATCCGGGTCCCCAGCCCGGCTGCCGGGATGACGGCTTTCCGTACTTTCATCTGATCTCCTCCATTGTCGGAGGGCTGGGCTCACGCGTGGGTGAGGCGGCCCTCCGGGATAAGCGCGCGGAAAAACTTGATCTGGGGCATGACCCGCAGCAGGATGGTGCCCAGCGCCAGGCACACCCCCAGCTCACCGATGCCCACGGTGAGACCGTTGTAGATCCAGGCGGCGGGCAGGGCGGCGGTGAGCCCCACCTGGGCAAAGCCGATGGTGAAGCCCACCAGCACGGTGTTGCACACCACAGGCGGCAGCCAGGCCAGCCACCAGCGGCGGATCTTGCCGGTCCACACCGCGGCGATGAGGGTGGCCAGGGAGCCCACCACGATGTCCATGACGCCGTAGGGCGAGAGCAGGTTGGCGATGAGGCAGCCCACAAAGAGCCCCGGCGCCGTGGCCGGGAACAGGAAGGGCAGGACGCACAGTGCCTCGGAGAACCGGAACTGAATGGGTCCGTAGGCCAGGCCGAAAATGTTGCTGAAGTAGCTCAGCACGGCGTAGAGGGCGGCCACCATGGCCGCCAGGGTGAGATCGTGTACAGCGTTGCGGGTAGACATGGGAAAGAAACCTCCATTTTTTGTTTAGAGTACGTGTGCCGCGTACAGCGGCGCGGGTCCCTTTCCCTGGACGCAGGGCACATGGCGTCCAGACGGCTCTCTCCGCGCCGGTTGGACTGGGTGGGGAACCAGTCGTGGTCATTATAACACGCTTTTTTCCCGCTGTACAGTCATTTTATCACCTTTACAGCCGTCCCGTTCCCCCGTATAATGACATCAGTGACACCGCCCCGGACCGGGGCATACTGCCACAGGAAGGATGGATCTCATGCGTATTCTCATCATCGACGGCCAGGGCGGCGGCATCGGCAGCCGTCTGGTGGGCCTGCTCCGGCCCCGCCTGCCCGAGGGCTGCGAGCTCCTCTGCGCCGGCACCAACTCCCTGGCCACCAACGCCATGCTCAAGGCTGGGGCCGCGCGGGGCGCCACCGGCGAACACGCCATCTGCTACAACGCCCAGCGGGCCGGTCTCATCTTGGGGCCCATCGGCGTCATCCTGGCAAACGGCATCATGGGCGAGGTCTCCCCCGCCATGGCCGCCGCCGTCTCCGGCGCCGAGTGCGTCAAGATCCTCATCCCCTCTCCCTCCTGCGGCGCCCTCATCGCCGGCACCGAGGACTGCCGCCTGGAGGAGTACCTCCGCCGGGCGGTGGGGCTGGCGCTCCAGGAGCTGGAGAAGCAGGGCTTCCCACCTGTGTGACCGCCCCGGGCGCGGCCGCGCGCCCTCCATTGTCATTCTGAGCGCCCTGCTTCTTGTCATCCTGAGGCCGTTAGGCCGAAGGATCCGCACCCTTCGTCCCTTTGCGTGTTTGTGACGCCCTAAGACGGGAGAAACGGATGCTTCGCTTCGCTCAGAATGACAGCGGGGAACGTGGCACCGGGTCCGGCGGGCGGCCACAGGCCGCCCCTACGGATGACAAGCCTATGGGACCACCCCATTTTGTGGGGCGCGACGACCCCGGCGCGCCGATCAAAAAGTCCCCCTTCCAAAAAGGAGAGCCTTGGAATCCCTCTTTCGGGATTCCAAAGTTCTCCTTTTTGCTTATGTGCCTATTTTGCTGCGTGTCCCTTTTTCTTATTTTTTGCTCTGTCTGTGCAGGGGTATGGCTCAGCCGCCCGCCCTGCTCGGGAGGCCGGATATGGTCCTATGTGGAAGAGAACGACAGTGCCAAATCAGCATTGCTCTGACAGCAGTAAAAGGCGGCGCAGCCGTCAGTAGTAGAGCGGCCTGTCGTGGAAGGAGCTTTTCTTGATCAGCCGGTACACGCAGATATACATGGCGACGATAAATACCACAAAGAGGACATTTGCCGTGGTGGTGCCGATCATTGCGCAGGCGTCGTAAAAGCCGTGCAGAAACACGGCGCTCAGATAGGCCATCGCCAGATTGAACCGCCTGCCGGAGGGATCTCTCTGCGCCTCGCACAGCTTGGCCCTGCCGAAGAACACGCCCATGAATACCGAAAAGCCAAGATGGCCGGGAATGGCGGTGACCGCTCTGGGAAGGGCTACCTGCAAGCCGTAGGACAACACATACCTGATATTTTCAAACGCAGCGAACCCAAGCGAAACTGCCACGGAATAGACGATGCCGTCATAGAGGTGCGTGAAATTCCAATCGTTCCAAACACGCTGATACAGGAAGAAAAGCTTGGTCCCTTCCTCGATCACAGCAACGACAAGGAACGCCAGTATGATCACATAGTATGGACTGCTCTGGTCAACCGTGCGGTTCAGGAGCCAGGAGCCGATGCGCTCCAGAACGATGGAGCACATGGCTGCGAGCACGCCCCTGAGAACCAGCGACCAGATCAGCATGGGAGGCTCCTTCTCAATGGTGTCGTGCTTATAGACATACCGCAAAAGCAGGACTGCCGGTATGATGGCGGCCAGGATATGAATGATCAGGATATTGCTCCATGCCATGATCGGCATGGGCAGGAAAAAGAACATGGTCTCTCCACCCCTCTGTTCGAAACAATGCTACGCCGAAACGACGCCGCGGTCACAGCGGTTTCCCCAGGCGTCAATGAGCTCATTGTTCCGATAGACGCAGATGATCTCGCAGTTGTTTGAACATTTTCCGCAGCTCACGTCCCGGACCCTGAAGTCCATATCCTTCGCCTCAAAGTAAAAGTCACGCCGCAGGGAACTGCTTCTGGCCAGGATCGCCGCACCGACAGCACCCATCAGATGCCCGTTGGGGTCCACGACGACCTTACAGTTCAGCGCCTTTTCAAAGGCGGCCACAACGCCCGGTTCTTGCTGACGCCACCCTGGAACACCACCGGCGTCGCGATCCGTTTGCCCTTTCCAACATTGTTTAGGTAATTGGAGACCACCGCGTTGCAGACGCCCGCAATAATATCTTCCTTTGCGTGTCCCATTTGGATCTTATGGACCAGATCCGATTCCGCGAAGACGGTGCAGCGCGCGGCAATAGAAGTAGGATGCTCCGATTTGAGGGCGTAGTCGCCGATCTCTTCCACATCTATTCCCAGCCGCTTGGCCTGGCTTGACAGAAATGCGCCGGTTCCCGCCGCGCAGAGGGTATTCATAGCATAATCGACCGCCACGCCGTTCTCCACCAGAATGATCTTGGAGTCCTGACCGCCGATCTCCAGGATGGTCCTGACCTCCGGATAAAAGGTGGTTGTCCCCACCGCGTGCGCGGTGATCTCGTTCTTGATCACCGTCGCGTTGACGATGGTCCCGACCAATTTCCGGGCGCTGCCAGTGGTCCCGGTCGCAACGACCTTGTATGAATCGCGGTCGAACTGTTCCTCCAGCAATTTGAGCAGCCTTTTGGCCGCCCCGATGGGGTCTCCTTCGGTCCATATGTATGCGCTGCTGAGCAGCTGGTTC
>DXDV01000089.1 GCA_019115345.1 Candidatus Intestinimonas stercorigallinarum
GAGGCGGTGGCCCCCATGCACGACGAGATGCTGGCCGAGTACCCCGACCTGGCCCCCATCTATGACCTGATCCAAAAACACAACGCCGAGGCCACCTCGGGCTCTTGAGAAGGAGGGATAGCATATGCAAGCCACGCGCAAGGCGCTCAACCATATTATGAATGTCCTGGCCGGCGGGAGCCTCATCGTCATGACCCTGCTGACCTGCTGGCAGGTCTTTACCCGCTACGTCCTCAACAACCCCTCCACCTGGTCGGAGGAGCTGGTGGGCTACCTCTTCGCCTGGGCCAGTCTCTTTGGGGCCTCCCTCATCACCGGAGAGCGGGGACATATGAACATCCCCGTGGTGGTGGAGCTGATGCCCGCCGGGACCCAGAAGTTCTTCGCCATCTTCGGTGAGATCATCGCCATGGCCTTCTCCGCCGTCGTCCTCATTCTGGGCGGCTATCAGATCACCCAGCTGGCCATGGGCCAGATGACCTCCTCTCTGGGCGTGGCCGTGGGCGTGTTCTATGTCACCATGCCCATCTGCGGCGTCATCAACATTCTGTATACCATTCTGAACATCTATGACATCTGCAAAGGCAAAAAGGAGGCGGCGTAAGTTATGGCAATGCAATCTCTCGTGATGATTATTGTCATCCTGGCGGTCCTGCTGGTGGTGGGCGTGCCCATCTCCTACTCCATCGGCATCGCCTCCCTGATCACCATCCTCCAGACCGTGCCCCTGGATATCTCGGTGGTCACCGGCGCCCAGCGGATCTTCGTGGGCATGAGCAAGTTCAGCCTGACCGCCATTCCCTTCTTCATTCTGGCGGGCAACCTGATGAACCAAGGCGGCATCGCAAAGCGGCTGGTCAATTTTGTCATGGCCATTCTGGGCAAGCTCCCCGGTGCGCTGCTGGTGACCAACGTGGGCGCCAACGCCCTGTTCGGCGCCATCTCCGGCTCGGCCTCTGCCGCCGCCGCCGCCGTGGGCTCCATGGTGCGCGAGGGCGAGGAGGAGCAGGGCTATGACCAGGCCCTCTGCGCCGCCACCAACGGCGCCTCCGCCCCCTCCGGCCTGCTGATTCCTCCCTCCAACGCCCTGATTACCTACTCTCTGGCCGCCGGCGGCACCTCCGTGGCCGCGCTGTTCATGGCCGGCTACCTGCCCGGCATCATCTGGGCCCTGTGCTGCATGGTGGTGGCCATCATCCTGGCCAAGAAGAAGGGCTATAAGGGCACCCCCGGCAAGTTCGACTGGGCCGTCCTGGGCAAGGCCACCCTTCAGGCCATCCCCTCCCTGTCCCTGATCGTCGTGGTCATCGGCGGCATCATTGCCGGCGTGTTCAGCGCCACCGAGGGCTCCGCCATCGCCGTGGTCTACGCTCTGATCCTGGGCATCTGCTACCGCAACATCACCCTGAAATCCTTCTGGAACATCGTCATCGAAAGCGCCAAGATGAGCGGCATGGTGGTCTTCCTGATCGGCGTGTCCAACATCCTGGGCTGGGTCATGGCCTTCCTCCAGATCCCCCAGGCCGTGTCCGCCGCTCTGCTGAGCATCACTGACAACCCGGTGATCATCCTGCTCATCATGAACGTGATCCTGCTCATTGCCGGCACCTTCATGGACGTGACCCCCGCCATCCTGATCTTTACCCCGCTCTTCCTGCCCATCGTGGAGACCTTCGGCATGGACCCCATCCACTTCGGCCTGATTCTGGTGTACAACCTGTGCATCGGCAACATCACTCCCCCCGTGGGCAACACCCTCTTCGTGGCCATCAAGGTGGGCCGTTCCACCCTGGCCAAGACCATGCCCTACATGCTCTGGTACTATGTGGCCATCCTGGTGGGCCTGCTGCTGGTGACCTATATCCCGGCCATCAGTATGATCCTGCCCCAGATGGCCGGCCTGGCATAATTCCCGCTCCCATCCAAACCCGGGGGACGGCGCGTCCGCCGTCCCCCGGAAACCGATTTGAAAGGAGTCCTCTCTCATGAACGAACTGCAAGCCCGCATCGCTGAGATCGGCGTGGTGCCCGTCATCAAGCTGGACCATCCCCAGCGGGACGCCGCCAGCCTGGCCAAGGCCCTGTGCGACGGCGGCGTGCCGGTGGCCGAGGTGACCTTCCGGGCCGCCGGGGCCGCCGACGCCATCCGCATCATGGCCGAGACCTGCCCCGACATGCTGGTGGGCGCCGGCACCGTCCTCACCACCGGCCAGGTGGACGAGGCCCTGGCCGCCGGGGCCAAGTTCATCGTCACCCCCGGCCTGGACCCGGATCTGGTGCGCTACTGCCAGGAGAAGGGGGTCACCATCTTCCCCGGCTGCACCACCCCCACCGACTACCACACCGCCTTCAAGCTGGGCCTGGAGGTGCTCAAGTTCTTCCCCGCCGAGCAGTCCGGCGGCCTGGCCAAGATCAAGGCCATGAGCGCTCCCTTCCCCATGTTCAAGGTCATGCCCACCGGCGGCGTGTCCCTGAAGAACCTGAAGGAGTACCTGTCCAGCCCGGTGATCTGCGCCTGCGGCGGCTCCTACATGGTCACCGCCGACCTCATCAACGGCCAGAAGTGGGATGAGATCGTGGAGCTGTGCCGGAAGTCCGTGGAGATCGTCCGGGAGGTCCGGGGCAATGGCTGAGTTCTCTCTGGTCCATGTGGGCATCAACGCGGAAAATGAGGCCCAGGCTCTGGAGGCGGCGGAGCTCTTCTCCACCCTCTTCGGCTTTCCGGTGAAAAACGGCAACAGCTCCGTGTTTGCCGGCGCCGGGGTAGAGGTGATGAAGGCCCCCTACAAGGGCACCCACGGCCACATCGCCATCGGCACCCCCAATGTGGCCCAGGCCCAGGCCGAGCTGGAGGCCCGGGGCTTCACCTTCGATCCCGCCACCGCCAAATACCTGGCCGACGGCACCCTCAACGCCATCTACCTCACCCAGGAGATCTGCGGCTTTGCCGTACACCTGGTGGGGAAAAAGTGAGCAGCGCACCACACGATATCAACAGCAAATCAGGAGGGACTTGTACTATGAAAATCGTGACCTTCGGCGAGCTGATGATCCGGCTCCAGCCTTATAACTACGAGCGCTTCGTCCAGGCCGATCACCTGGAGTTCTCCTTCGGCGGCGGCGAGGCCAACGTGGCCGTCTCCCTGGCCAACTACGGCATGGACGCCGCCTATGTCACCAAGCTCCCCGCCCACGCCATCGGCCAGGCCGCTGTGAACTCCCTGCGCCGCTACGGGGTGGACACCTCCATGATCGTCCGTGGCGGCGACCGGGTGGGCATTTACTTCAACGAGAAAGGCGCCTCCCAGCGGGGCAGCGTGTGCATCT
>DXDV01000090.1 GCA_019115345.1 Candidatus Intestinimonas stercorigallinarum
ACATCGACGCCAACGGCATCGTCAACGTCTCCGCCAAGGACCTGGGCACCGGCAAGGAGCAGCACATCACCATCACCTCCTCCACCAACATGTCCAAGGAGGACATCGACAAGGCCGTCCGGGAGGCCGAGCAGTTCGCCGCCGAGGACGCCAAGCGCAAGGAAGAGGTGGACGTCCGCAACCAGGCCGACCAGGTGATCTACCAGACTGAAAAGGCCCTGGAGGACGCCAAGGACAAGATCGACGCGGGCGACAAGGCCAGCGTGGAGGCCGCCCTTGGCAAGCTCAAGGACGCCATGAAGGGCACCGACGTGGCGGCCATCAAGGCGGCCACCGAGGAGGCCAGCAAGGCCTTCTATCCCATCGCCGAGAAGATGTACCAGCAGGCCAACCCCCAGGGCGGCCAGGCCGGCCCCGATATGGGCGGCGCGGGCTTCAGCGGCGGACAGACCGGCGGCGCCGACACCGACCCCAACGTGGTGGACGCCGATTATAAGGTGGTCGACGACGACCAGAAATAATTCCAAATCGCGGAGGGCGGCTTGCCCGGCAGGCCGGACCCCCAGGAAAGACGCAGGCGGGGTCTCCGACCCCGCCCCTTTCCGTGCAAAGAGGTGAACACCAATGGCGGAACAGAAACGAGATTATTATGAGGTCCTGGGCGTGAGCAAGGGGGCCTCCGACGACGAGATCAAGAAGGCATACCGGAAGCTGGCCAAAAAATATCACCCCGACCTCAACCCCGGCGACAAGACCGCCGAGGCCAACTTCAAAGAGGTCAACGAGGCCTACGAGGTCCTCTCCGACAAGGATAAGCGCTCCCGGTACGATCAGTTCGGCCACGCCGGGGTGGACCCCAACTTCAACCCCGGAGGCGGCGGTTTCGGCGGCTTCGGCGGTTTCACCGATATGGGGGACATCGACCTGGGCGACCTGTTCGGCTCCTTCTTCGGCGGCGGCTTCGGCGGCGGAGGAGGCTCCAGCCGGCGCAACGCCCCCCAGAAGGGGGAGACCATCCGGGCCGGGGTCACCATCACCTTCGAGGAGGCGGCCTTCGGCTGCGAGAAGGAGGTCACCGTGAACCGCACCGAGGCGTGCGACGTGTGCAAGGGCACCGGCTGCGCCCCCGGCACCACCGCGGAGGTCTGTCCCGACTGCCACGGCAGCGGCACCGTCCGCATCCAGAGGGGGGGCGGCGGCTTCTCCTTCTCCACCACCACCACCTGCCCCAAGTGCCGGGGCACCGGCAAGATCATCCACCAGCCCTGCAAGACCTGCGGCGGCGCGGGGAGCGTCCGCAGGCAGAAGAAGCTGGCCGTCACCATTCCCGCGGGCATCGACAACGGCCAGGCCGTCTCCCTCCGGGGCCAGGGCGGCGCCGGGCGCAACGGCGGCCCCGCCGGCGACCTGCTCATCGGCGTCACCGTCAAGCCCCACCCCATCTTCCGCCGGGAGGGGACCTCGGTCTACATGGACCAGCCGGTCTCCTTCGTCCAGGCCGCGCTGGGAGCCGAGCTGGAGATCCCCACCATCGACGGCAACGTGAAATACGACATGCCCGAGGGCACCCAGACGGGCACCACCTTCCGGCTCCGGGGCAAGGGCATCCCCGGCCTAGGCGGCCGGGGCCGGGGCGACCAGTACGTCACTGTGAAGGTCCAGGTCCCCACCGGGCTCAACAAGGAGCAGAAGGAGGCCCTCCGGGCCTTCGCCGCCACCATGGGGGAGAGCACCCACGGAGGCGACACCATCAAGAACTTCTTTGAGAACCTGGGCAATAAGAAGAAAAAATAAGCGGTCATGACAGGACCCGCGGCGGGAATATTTCCCGCCGCGGGTCCTGTCATGTCATGCGTTGTGCAGCCTGCGGCGGAAGCGCGGGGGCGGACAAAACAGAAAAATCCCTTCCGACCCCGGTTTTGGGGCGGAGGACACGTATCCTTCACCATCCCGAGGGGGAGGGGCCGGACCCGTGCCGGTCCTTCCCGCCCGAGCAAGGAGCGATGGATATGACGTGGAACAAGAGACTGGCCGTCCTCTGCCTGAGCGCCGCCCTTCTGGCCGCCGGCGGAGCCGGAGCCGGAGCGCGGACCGTCGAGGAGGCGGGCGTCCTCCTCTCCGCCCGGAGCGCCCCCGCGGCGGCGGCCGTCCGGGAGGAGGGCGAGCCGGTGTGGGTGGTCCGTCGGAGCGGCGGGCTTCAGGTGGTCCGGGCGGTGGAGGGCCGCCTTCAGGTGGAGACCTTCACCGAACAGGGAAACTCCCTGGGGGTGCGGCTCCTGCCCGCCGAGCTGCCCATCTTCGGCGGCTTTTACCAGGGGGAGAGCGGCTATTACGCCGCCTACGGCCAGGAGAACCAGGAGGAATCGGACGGCAAAGAGGTCTACCGCATCGTCCGCTACGACTTTGACTGGGAGCGGGTGGGGGCGGCCTCCATCACCGGCGGAGCCAGCCTCACCGTGGAGCCCTTCCGCTCCACCCAGAACACCGCCATGGCGGAGTCCGGCGGCGTGCTGCTCCTCCACACCGCCCGTCTGCGCTACACTTCGGACGACGGCTTCCGCCACCAGTCCAACTTCACCGCCAAGGTCCGGGTCTCCGACATGGCGGTGCTGGAGACCAGCGCTCCCTTTCCCGAGCACCACGTGAGCCACTCCTTCTCCCAGGAGGTCCTCTTTGACGGCGGCGTCCCCGTCTACGCCGACCTGGGGGACGCCTATCCCCGGTCCTTCGCCCTGAGCCGGGAGGGGAGCGGGCAGCAGGAGATCCTGCCCTTCTACGGCCGGCTGGGGGACAACACCGTCCACGCCACCCTGGGCGGCCTGGCCGCCTCGGCCGACCACTACCTGCTGGCGGGGAGCTCCGCCCCCCAGACCGACGCCGCCTCCTGGCGGCGGGAGCGGCAGAACGTCCTGCTGGCGGTGACGCCCAAGGCGGACTTCCCCAACGGCCAGCCCCGGCTGCTGTGGCTCACCGGCTACACCGACGGGGAGACCTGGGTGGAGGACGTCCGCCTGGTGGAGGTGGGAGAGGATATGTTTGCCGTGCTGTGGCAGGCCCGGAACCAGACCGGGCAGACGGGAGGCCTCTCCTACGCCCTCTTCGACGGCCAGGGGCGGCAGCTGGGCCGGACCGGGACGGCGGCGGGATACCGGTTTCCCGACGGGGGCATCCTGACGGAGGGAGCCGTCCTCACCTGGGCGGCGGCGGACCCCGGCGGGGCGGGCTGGCGGCTCTACACCCTGGATCTGGAGAGCGTCGGCGCAAGAATCTTTTGACAAGCATGGGGAAAAGAAATACAATAGGGGACGGGCATAGCTGCCCGCCCCCTATTTTGCTTTGCGCGGAGGTGTCCCATGACCCAGCTGCAAACCATTTTGGACCAGTATATCCTGCCCTGCCTGCCGGGGATGCTCATCGCCCTGGCGGTGCTGACAGGCGTGTTTTTCTTCTTCGCCCGCTGCTGCGCCGCCGCCCGGCTCCGGAAGGGGAGTCTGGAGTGGGTGGCCCTCCAGGAGCAGACCCCCTTCTCCTTCACCCTGCCCCGCCACCCGGTGGACCGCCGGGACCTGCTGCCCATGCTCCTCATCACGGCGGTCTACGCCGCCACCGCCTTCTTCCGGCTGGGCGCCCTCTCCGCCCCCCAGTCCGCCCTGGACTTCGGGGAGGACCAGACCGTCACCATTTCCTTCTCCCAGGAGATCCACCTGACCAAGTTCCGCTACTTCTCCAACCTGGGCACCGGGGACTACAATGTGGAGGTCTCCCAGGACGGCCGGACCTGGTACACCCTCTGGCAGAAGGAGGAGGACGGGGAGCAGGTGTGGTACTGGGCCGACGCCGCCGGCTATGACCCCAGCTACGCCCTGCCCCAGGAGTACAACGACCTCTTCAAGTGGCTGGAGGTGGAGCCCACCAACCCCCAGAACATCCGCTACCTCCGCATCACCGGACGGGCCGGCAAGGGCCTTCTGGAGCTGGGGGAGCTGGCCCTCTACGACAACGGGCGTTTTGTGGACGGAGCCGGCCTGGTGGCCGACGCCGATCCCACCCCCCTCTTCGACGAGCAGGACACGGTGCCGGAGAAGTCCACCTGGTACAACTCCACCTATTTTGATGAGATCTACCACCCCCGCACCGCCCTGGAGCACATCGAGGGGGTCTACCCCTATGAGGTCTCCCACCCGCCCCTGGGCAAGCTCACCATGAGCCTGGGCATCCTCCTCTTCGGCATGACCCCCTTCGGCTGGCGGTTCATGGGGACCCTCTTCGGCGTGCTCATGCTGCCCATCCTCTATGTCTTCCTGAAAAATCTCTTCGGCAGGCGTCCGGTGGCCGTCTGCGGCACCCTCCTCTTCGCCGCCGACTTCATGCACCTCACCCAGACCCGCATCGGCACCATCGACACCTACGGCGTCTTTTATATCCTCCTCATGTACTACTTCCTCTACCGCTGGCTGACCCTGGCGCCGGGGACCCCCTTCCGCCGCTGCGCCCTCCCCCTCTTCCTGTCGGGGCTCTTCTGGGGGATCGGCGCCGCCAGCAAGTGGACCGTCATCTACGGGGCGGTGGGCCTGGCCGTCCTCTACTTCATCGGCCTGGCCTGCAAGCTCCGGGACTGGCCCGCCGAGGCGCCGGGGAAGCTGCCCTGGCTGTGGGCCACCCTGGCCTTTTCGGTGCTGTGCTTCGTCCTCATCCCCGTTCTCATCTACACCCTCTCCTATTGGCCCTACGCCGCCGCCCGGGGCAACGACGCCGGTCTGTGGGGTATTTTGGCGGAGATCTTCGCCTGGCCCTTCACCCAGCTGCCCCAGGTCCTCAGCGGGGAGCGGGAGCTCTTCGTGAAGGACAGCCGGAACGTGGTGGACATCATGCTCCAGAACCAGCATTTCATGCTCACCTACCACGAGGGAGTCACCGCCTCCCACCCCTATTCCTCCCGCTGGTATCAGTGGATCGTGGACGCCCGGCCCATCCTCTACTACCTGGACAACACCTCCGGAAAGGCCGAGGGCCTCAAGGCCGCCTTCGGCTGCTTCAACAATCCGGTGGTCTGCTGGACAGGCCTGCTGGCCGTTCTGGCCTGCGGCGCCCGGTCCTTCCGCAGGACCCGCTCCCGGGTCCTCCTCTTCCTGGGCGTCGCCGCCGTGGCGGTGACGGCCTGCCTGCGGACCGAGGCAGCCTTCCAGCCCGAGGCCGAGACCAGGGTGCTGGTGGGGGGCATCCTGCTGCTGGCCCTGGGGACGGCCCTCTTCCTGGGGGGCGGCGCCTTGGCCTCCTGGGCCTTCCCCGGCCGCTCTCCCACGGCCCTCTTCATCCTGGTGGGCTACCTCTCCCAGCTGGTCCCCTGGATGTTCATCGGCCGCACCACCTTCGAATACCACTACTTCCCCTCCACCCTCTTCCTGGTGCTGGCCATCAGCTTCCTCTTCCAGGGGCTGATGGAGCGCAGCAGGAGCTGGAAGGGGGCGGTGTACGGCCTGACCGCCGCGGCGGTGGGGCTCTACGTCGCCTTTTACCCCGTGCTCATCGGCCTCATGGTGCCCACCTGGTACACCTCCAACTTCCTCAAGTGGTTCCCCTCCTGGCCGTTCTGATTTCCCGATAGGAGGTTTGCCCCCATGTACTACACCGATTACCACACCCACACCCGGCTCTCTCCCGACGGGGAATTTCCCCTCCTCCAGATGGCCGAGGCCGCCCTGGCCGCCGGTCTCTCCGAGCTGTGCGTCACCGACCACTACGACCTGGTGGACCTGGACGGCAGGCCCGCCGCCGAGCCCTATCCCTGGGCCTCCGCCCTGGAGCAGTGGCGGGAGGCGGCGGAGCGCTGCCGGGGGCGGCTCACCATCCGGCTGGGCCTGGAGTTCGGCAGCGCCGACCGCTGCCCCGACCGGGCCAGGGAGACCCTGGACCAGCCGGAGCTGGACTTCGTCATCGGCTCTCTCCACAACCTGACTCCCGAGGCCGGGGCCAAGGACTTCTATTTCGTGGACTACTGCTCCCCCCAGGTGTGCTACGCCTGCCTGGACGACTACTTCGCCCAGATGCTCCGGCTGGCCCCCCTCCCGGACTACGACGCCATGGGCCACATCATCTACCCCCTGCGGTACATGAACATGCGGGACGGACAGAAGGTGTCCCTGGACCGGTATGAGGAGCAGCTCCGGGCCATCCTCCGCACGGTGGCCCAGACCGGCCACGCCATCGAGCTCAACACCTACAACGGCCGCACCGTGGCCGACTGGCTGCCGGTGCTGAAGCTATACAAAGAGATGGGAGGAGAGCTCATCACCGTGGGCTCCGACGCCCACCACACCGACAACGTGGGCAAGGGCGTGCCGGAGGCCTATGCGCTCCTGGCCCAGGCCGGATTCCGGTATGTGACCCTCTATGAAAAGCGGCGGCCCAGCCCCGTGAAGCTGTGAGACGGGGGAGACCCGCCGCTGAAGGATATATCAAGCGAAAAGGCATAAGGAGGCATGATTCATGATCGCGTTAGGTTCGGATCACGGCGGGTTTCCGCTGAAACAGCACATCAAGGAGTATCTGGACGCCCACGGCCTGGACTATGTGGACTACGGCTGCGCCGACACCACCAGCTGCGACTACCCCGTCTACGGCAAGGCGGCCGCCGAGGCGGTGGCCTCCGGCAAATGCGAGCGGGGCATCGTCATCTGCACCACCGGGGTGGGCATCTCCATCACCGCCAACAAGGTCAAGGGCATCCGCTGCGCCCTGTGCACCGACCCCTACACCGCCGAGATGACCCGCCGCCACAACGACGCCAACATGCTGGCCCTGGGCGCCGCCATCGTGGGGCCCGGCCTGGCCCAGCGGATCGTGGAGGTCTTTCTCACCACCGAGTTCGAGGGGGGACGCCACGCCCGCCGGGTGGGACTCATCACCGAGATGGAGTCAGTCTGAACAGCGGAAAAACGGGCCCGGCGCGGAACGGTTCAAGTCTGCGCCGGGCCCGTCTTTTTCTCCGCCTTGCGCACATCCGGCGGGGCGGATATAATAATGGTATCGTGTATGGAAATGGGGTGACGGCATGCGCCTTGCCAACTGGATCTCGGACTCCATCGTGGACGGGCCCGGCCTGCGGCTCACCGTCTTTACCCAGGGCTGCCCCCACCGCTGTCCCGGCTGCCACAACCCGGACACCTGGGACCCGGCGGGAGGCCGGGAGGCGGCCTTGGCGGAGCTGGAAGAGCTGCTGGACCGCAACCCCCTCCTCCAGGGCCTCACCCTCTCCGGCGGGGAGCCCTTCCTCCAGGCGGCGGACTGCGCCGCCCTGGCCCGGACGGCCAAGGCCCGGGGCCTGGACGTGTGGACCTACACCGGCTATACCTGGGAGACCCTCTCCGCCGCCGGGGACCCCGACTGGGAGGCCCTCCTCGCCGCCACCGACGTGCTGGTGGACGGCCCCTTTCTGGAGGACAGGAGGTCCTATTCCGCCCTCTTCCGGGGCAGCGACAACCAGCGGCTCATCGACCTGAACAGGACCCGGGAAGCCGGCCGTCCGGTGCTGTGGACCCGCTCCGACCCGCTGTCTGCCTTTACCGTCCCCACCTTCTGAGAGAAAGGAGCCCGCCATGACCATTTCCGAGCTGGAGCGCCGCTTCATCGACCACAAGCCCGCGCTGATGGGGGTGCGCACCCACTACTCCGTGCTGGTCCCTCTGGTGGAGTGGGCCGGGAAGCTCCACCTGCTCTTTGAGGTCCGCTCCGACGCCCTGCGCCGGCAGCCGGGGGAGGTGTGCTTCCCCGGCGGACGGATGGAGGAGGGAGAGGGCCCCACCCAGTGCGCCTTCCGGGAGACGGAGGAGGAGCTGGGCATCCCCCCCTCCGCCATCCGCCCCATCGCCCGGCTGGACGACGTGTTTCTCCCCTCCCACGGCCTCATGCACCCGGTCCTGGCCCTGGTGGACACCGGGGCGGTGGTGAATATGAAGGCCAGCGCCGCCGAGGTGAAGGAGACCTTCCTGGTGCCGGTGGACTTCTTCCGGGACCAGCCACCCCTTCTCTACAACTTCCCCCTGGAGCCCAAGGTGGACGACGACTTCCCCTACGACCTCATCGGCTTCCCCAAGGGCTACCCCTGGCGGGGGGGCACCCACCAGGTGCCCATCTGGACCTACAAGGGCCACGCCATCTGGGGGCTCACCGCCCGCATCCTCCTGTGGAATTTTACCGATCGAGGACAAAATAGTCCTGCCGCCGGCGCTCCCTGAAGCCGAAGCCCTCATAGAGGGCCCTGGCGGGGCGGTTCCCGCCGTCCACCTCCACCACCAGGGTCTTGTCCCGGGGGAGGACGGCCAGCAGGGCGGCCATGAGCCGCCGCCCCAGGCCCTGCCCCTGACGGGCGGGGTCTACCGCCACGCCGTAAAGGGACAGGCCCTCTCCCGCCGGGCCCACGCAGGCCGCGGCGGTCAGGTCCTCCCCCTCCCACAGCCCCCAGCACTGCCGGGCCGGGTCGGAAAAGGTTGTCTCTGCCATCCTCCGCGCCTCCGCCGGGGTGTCCCCGAAGGCCGCCATGGTCAGGGCTACCACCCGCTCCAGGCCGGCCGGACCCAGCCTTCTCAGCCCCGGGTCCTCCGCTCCCTCCGGCCGGGGACCCGGGAGGACCAGCACGGATCCGCTGTGGTCCAGCGTCAGCCCCCAGTGGGCGGCCACCCCCTGGCCATCGGCGCTCTCCCCCCGGCAGACAAAGAGGAAGCGGTTGACGCCCGCCCCCCGGCAGGCGGCCTCCGCCTCCCGCCACAGGGCGGTAAAGACCCCCTTCCGCCGGTGCTCCTCCGCCACGAAGCCGCTCACCTCGGCGGCGCGGCCCAGGGGGGCGGCCAGGGTGAGGGTCCCCACCAGCCGCCCTCCCTCCCACGCCTGAAAGCCGCCGGGCAGGCCGGCGCCTTCCCCCGGCCTCAGGGCGGTGACGGCACGGATCTCCACAGCATCATCCCTTTCCTCGTTTTCCGAGTTTGATCCCTCCCGCCGGGCGCAGGCGCTCCGGCGGAAAGACGCGTCTCAGACATGATTCTACCACAAAAGGAGGCGGACGGCCATAGAGCGGAGAGAGCGGCTGGGCCGCTATACCCTCCTCCTGACGGAGGACACCTTTCCCTTGGGGGGCGACAGCCTGGCCCTGGGCCGGTTCGCCACGGTGCGCCGGGGGTGGAAGGTGTGCGACCTGGGCTGCGGCTCGGGGGTGCTGGACCTGCTGCTGCTGGAGCGGGAGGAGAGCCTTTCCCTCACCGGGGTGGAGGCATCCCCCGCCGCCGCCGAGACCGCCCGGCGGACCTTCGCCCAAAACGGCCTGGCCGTCCGGGTGGTCACCGGGGACCTGCGGGACCGGAGCCTCTTCCCGGCCAACGCCTTTGACCTGGCCATCTCCAATCCCCCCTGGTTCCCCACGGGGGCGGGGAAACCGGGAGGCCCCGCCCGCAGCGAGGAGGGCTGCACCCTGGAGGAGCTCTGCGCCGCCGCCGGGTATCTGGTGCGGCCGGGTGGGCGCTTCGCCCTGGTCCACCGGCCGGAGCGGCTGGCCGACCTCTTCGCCGCCCTCCGCTCCCACGGCCTGGAGCCCAAGCGCCTGGCCTTCCGGCAGCACAGCCCTTCCACGCCCCCCTCCGCCGTGCTGGTGGAGGCGGTGCGCCAGGGCCGCCCCGGCCTGGAGGTGCTGCCCACCCTTTTCCACGCCGACCCAGCGTTACACTGAAGCAAAGGAGACAAGCGCCATGCCCGGAACCCTCTACCTCGTCCCCACCCCCATCGGGAATCTGGGGGACATCTCGGCCCGGATGGCCGACACCCTGGCCCAGGCCGACTTCATCGCCGCCGAGGACACCCGGGTGACCCTGAAGCTCCTCAACCACCTGGGCCTCAAAAAGCCCATGGTGAGCTACTACCGCCACAACACCGGCGAGCACGGCGCCGCCGTCTTGAACCGCCTCCTGGCGGGGGAGAGCTGCGCCCTGGTCACCGACGCCGGCACCCCGGCCATCAGCGACCCCGGGGAGGAGCTGGTCCGCCAGTGCGCCCAGCAGAACATCCCGGTGGTCTCCATCCCCGGCCCCTGCGCCCTCATCACCGCCCTGGCCGCCTCGGGCCTGCCCACGGGCCGGTTCACCTTCGAGGGCTTCCTGGCCATGAACAGGAAAAACCGCCGGGCCCACCTGAAGGAGCTGCGGGGAGAGACCCGCACCATGCTCTTCTACGAGGCCCCCCACAAGCTCTGCGCCACCCTGGCCGACCTGCGGGAGGTCTTTGGACCGGACCGGCGCGTCGCCCTGTGCCGGGAGCTCACCAAGCTCCACGAGGAGGTCCGCCGCACCACCCTGGGGGAGGCGGCGGACTGGTACGCGGCCAATCCCCCCAAGGGGGAATTCGTGCTGGTGGTGGAGGGAGGGGCTCCGGCGGCGGAAGAGACCCCCACCCTGGAGGCCGGACTGGCCCGGGTGGCCGCTTTGCGGGCGGAGGGATGCTCCCTCCGGGACGCCGCCCGGCAGACCGCCGCCGAGCTGGGCCTGCCCCGAAAGGCACTCTATGACCTGGCCTTGGGAAAGGACCTGTCGTAACTTGTCGAGCAACTTCCTATTTTGTAAAATTATGGTTATCCACGAAATACATTTTGTATATCCAACGCATAATATAACATCGGACACGAAAGAGTCAAAAACAGACCTCTATTTTGTGACCATCCTTGGCGGACCTTTTGGGGCTGTCGCCGCTGACCACAAAAGGCGGGACGGGCGGTGATCGCTCGTCCCGCCTCTGCTTCTCCCCCTTCCGGCTCCGGCTGTTCTACCTGCCGGTACAGCGGCGGGGGAAGGGCCCGCCCGCCCTTCTTCCAGCGCCCCGGACCGCCCCTCTCCGCCGGGGAGGCGGCGGCGCGCCTTTCACATAAAAATGGCCGCAGGAGCTTGAAACCTCTCGTTTCAGGCCCTGCGGCGTCATTTTTTTCAGTTTTCCAGGCCCCTGGGCTTACTTGCTCATGAGCTCCCGGATACAGTTGGGGCAGACGTTCTTTCCCTTGAAGTTGATGACGTCCTTGGCGTCATCGCAGAAAATGCAGGCAGGCTGGTATTTCTTCAGGACGATGGAGGCTCCATCCACGTAGATCTCCAGAGAGTCCTTCTCCGCAATATCCAGGGTGCGCCGCAGCTCAATGGGGAGCACGATCCGGCCCAGTTCATCCACTTTCCGTACGATCCCGGTCGATTTCATAGTTATGTATAAGCTCCTTCCCAGATATGGGCAGCAGTTTTCCTATTTTTCGCCCAATATCTGACATTCATTATAACATATTGTATACAAATGTCAATCACAATATGGAAATAAAAGCTAAGGGCCGGCATTCCTGCCGGAACCGTGGGGTTCGGGCATGTTTTGTGGACTTCCCGCATAGATTTCTCCCCGTGAGGAGGTGGGCGCTCATGGGCATGGGCGGGATCTGGACGGTGATGACGGCGGCGGCCCTGGTGTGCGGCCTGGCCACGGGCCGGGGGGAGGCGGTGGCGGCGGCGGCGCTGGAGGGGGCCTCCGCCGGAGTGGAGCTGTGCCTTTCCATGGCGGGGGCGCTGTGCCTGTGGATGGGCGTGATGGAGGTCCTCCGCCGGGCCGGGGCCATCCGGTGGCTCTCCCGGCTGCTGCGGCCGGTGCTGGGGCGGCTCTACCCGGACTTCGCCGGGGACGCCGCCGTGATGGAGACCATCTCGGCCAACGTGTCGGCCAACCTGCTGGGCCTGGGCAACGCCGCCACCCCCCTGGGGCTGGAGGCCGCCCGGCGGATGAGCCGCCGCTCGCCGGGGGTGGCTTCGGACAGCCTGTGCATGCTGGTGGTGTGCAACACCGCCTCCATCCAGCTCATCCCCACCACGGTGGCGGCGGTGCGAGCGGGGGCGGGGAGCGCCGCCCCCTTCGACATCCTGCCGGCGGTGTGGCTGGCCTCGGCCCTGTCGGTGACGGCGGGCATTTTGGCCGCCCGGCTCCTGGCCCGGCTGTGGAGGGACTGACCATGGCCGTGCTGGAGCTGGTGGTCCCCCTGCTGCTGGTGGGGTCGGCCCTGCTGGGCCTGTGGCGGCGGGTGGACGTGTACGACGCCCTCCTCACCGGGGCCGCCGACGGCCTGGGGGTCCTCTTCCGCATCGTCCCCGCCCTCATCGCCCTTTTAACGGCGGTGTGGATGCTCCGGGCCTCGGGGGCCCTGGAGCTGCTGGCGGAGCTGCTGGCCCCGGTGCTGGAGACTCTGGGCATCCCGGCGGAGACGGTGGCCCTGCTGCTGGTGCGGCCGGTGAGCGGCAGCGCCGCCCTGGGGGTGGGGGCCGACCTCATCCGCACCTACGGCCCCGACTCCCTCATCGGCCGGACGGCGGCGGTGATGCTGGGCTCCACCGAGACCACCTTCTACACCATCGCCGTCTACTTCAGCGCCGCCGGCATAAAACGGACCCGGTACGCCGTTCCCGCCGCCCTGTGCGCCGATCTGGCCGGCTTCCTGGCCGCCGCCTGGGCGGTGCGGCTCTGCTTCCCCGGCTGAGGTCGGCGCCGGTGAAACTGGGACTTGCATTTCCCGAAAAAGTGTGGTATTATACCTATTACTGTTCGGGTATTTTGCGCCCATTTCACGCTGACCACGCCCTCCGGGGCTTGAAAGGAACGATGTTTTCATGGGTACCCTGAAGTTAGTCCTCACCATCGTCCAGGTGCTGGCCGCCCTGTTCCTGACCTTCGTGGTGCTGGCTCAGTCCGGCAAAAGCGCCGGTCTGTCCGGGGCCATCGCCGGCGGCGCCGACACCTTCCTCTCCAAGAACAAGGCCAAGAGCTGGGACGCCAAGCTGGCCCGCTGGACCAAGTGGGTGGCCATCGGCTTCATGCTCCTGACCCTGGTGCTCTGCCTGCTGCCCGACGGGGCCGCGGCCTGAGCCGATCAAGGACGAAACTGGACCAAAAGGGACGCGCTCCGAACAGGGGCGCGTCCCTTTTTTCGTTGCAGGTGGGCAAATTGGTGGTATACTAGGGAAGAACGCACCCTTTCCGGCGGCGTGACAGTCATCAGAACAACAAAGGAGAATCTTTTTTCATGAATGTACAGGGAACCTATCAGGCCACCGCCCGTGGGTTCGGCTTTTTCACCCCGGAGGGGGCGGCGGGCCGGGAGTCCGACCTCTTCGTGCCGCCCCACTGGGACGGCGGGGCCTGGACGGGGGACAAGGTCACCGCCCAGGTGAGCGACGACCCCAGGGACCCGGAGCGGCAGATCGCCAAGATCACCGCCGTGGCGGAGCGGACCAACCGCACCTTGGTGGGGGCGGTGGAGCGCCGGGGCCGGGAGGTGTGGCTCCGGCCCTCCAGCGACCGCTACCCCAACGCCGTGAAGGTGGTGGGCCGGTCCGCCGCCAAGCTGAGGTCCGGGGAGAAGATCGCCGTGGCCGTCACCAGCTACGGCAGCGCCAAGCTGCCCCCCACGGGCACCTTCAAGGCGGCCTTCGGCCGGGACGGCACCCGTCCCGCCGCCGTGGAGGCCATCCTCTACGAGCATGGCATCGACCGGGACTTCCCCGCTCCGGTGTCGGCCGCCGCCCAGCTGGCCCCCCGGGAGGTGGACCCCGCCGCCTGCGCCGGGCGGCTGGACCTGCGGGACAAGACCGTCATCACCATCGACGGGGCCGCCTCCAAGGACTTTGACGACGCCGTCAGCCTGGAGCGTGACCCGAAGGGCCGCTGGCTCCTGGGGGTCCACATCGCCGACGTGTCCCACTACGTCCCCGAAGGCTCCCCCCTGGACCTGGAGGCCTTCCGCCGGGGGACCTCGGTGTACTTTGCCGACCAGGTGGTCCCCATGCTGCCCGAGGAACTCTCCAACGGCATCTGCTCCCTCAACCCCCAGGTGGACCGGCTGGCCCTCTCCTGTCTCATGACCATGGACAGCCGGGGCCGGGTGCTCAGCCACAAAATTGTCAAGACCGTCCTCCGCTCCACCGAGCGGATGACCTACGGCGACTGCAACCTCCTCCTGAAGGGCCAGGACCCCGCCCTGGCGGAGCGCTACGCCCACATCCTCCCCATGCTCCGGGACATGGCCGAGCTGGCCCGGGCCCTGGAGAAGGCCCGCCGGGCCCGGGGGGCCCTGGACCTGGAGAGCCAGGAGTGCTATATCGTCTGCGACGAGACCGGCGCCCCGGTGGACATCCAGGTCCGGGAGACGGGGGAGTCGGAACGGCTCATCGAGTCCTTCATGCTCTCGGCCAACGAGTGCGTGGCCGAGCACCTCAAAAAGGCGGGCCTCCCCGCCGTCTACCGGGTCCACGAGAAGCCCTCCGAGGACAAAGCGACCAACCTGAGGGCCATGCTCTCCCCCCTGGGCCTGGACCTGAAGCAGGCCGACAACGGCAGTCTCCAGAAGGTGCTGGAGGCGGTGAAGGGTACTCCCCAGGCCCCCGCCGTCCACACCATGGTCCTCCGCAGCCTCATGAAGGCCCGGTACGACACCGAGAATCTGGGCCACTTCGGCCTGGCCGCCAAATACTACTGCCACTTCACCTCCCCCATCCGCCGCTACCCCGACCTGATGGTCCACCGCATCCTCACCGCCATGCTGGACGGCACCCTGGAAAGGCAGAAGGGGCGGCTCACCGTTTCCGCACGGCGGGCGGCGCAGCAGTCCTCCGACCGGGAGGTCCACGCCATGACCGCCGAGCGGGACATCGAGAAGTGCTATATGGCCGAGTTCATGACCGCCCACGTGGGGGACACCTTCCGGGGCTCCGTCACCGGCGTCACCAGGTTCGGCCTCTTCGTGGGCCTGGCCAACGGGGTGGAGGGCCTTCTCCCCGTCACCGCCCTCCCCGACGACCGCTACGAGTATGACGAGATCCGCATGACCCTCACCGGGGTCCGGACCAAGCTCACCTACACCTTCGGCATGGCCCTCACCGTCCTCTGCGCCGCCGCCGACCCCGGCTCCGGCCAGATCGACTTCACCCTGCCCGACGCGGTCCCCGCCCCTCAGCCCGTCCGGCCCCAAAAGGCCGTCAAAGAGGCCCCCCACGCCCCCAAGTCCCGGAGCGCAAAGAGCCGTAAGGGCGGCGGCAGGCCCGGCTTCCGCCCGCCCAAGCCGGGGAAAGGAAGGAAAAAACGATGACAAAACGGAATTTTACCGCCGCATTATTGCTCATTGTATTTCTTTTTGCCGCCGGGTGCCAGGCCGCGCCCGCCCCGTCGGCCTCTCCAGTACCCACGCCGGCCCCCACGCC
>DXDV01000091.1 GCA_019115345.1 Candidatus Intestinimonas stercorigallinarum
AGGGAGCGGACCGGCGCCAGGCCGGTGCCGCCGGTGAGGACCACCAGATGCTTGCCCCGGAGCTCCTCCACCGGCCAGCCCCTGCCGTAAGGGCCGCGGAGGAAGAGCAGGTCCCCCGGCCGCTTCTGAAAGATCACGTTGGTCACCCGGCCCACCGAGCGGATGGTGAACTCCAGCCAGCCGTCCCCCTGGGCGGAGACCGAGATGGGCACCTCTCCCACCTTGGGGATGGACAGCTGCATGAACTGGCCGTGCTGGGGCCTGGCGTCGGCGGCCACCCGGAAGGTCCACTCGTGGGCGCTCTCCTGCCGGAGGCTGAGGATGGGACAGGGCTGGGGCTGGACGGGGTTACACATGGCGGTCCACCTCCTGTTCAGACTGGGCCAGGCCGGCCTTGATCTCCGCCACGGCGGCGTTCATCTTCTCCACGGTGGCGGTGATGGAGATCATCTCCGGGCAGCGGTGGGTACACCGGCCGCAGCCCACGCACATGTGGCCCTCGCCGAACCGGGCCTTGTAGTCGTGGAACTTGTGGAGGACCTTGTAGCGCATCCGGTCCCCGGCGGCGGAGCGGAACTCCTTCTGGCCCGCCATCTGGTCGAAGCCGGCGATCTGGCAGGAGGCGGTGACCCGGCGGCGCTCGCCGGCCTCCGGGTTGTCGCCGTAGGTCAGGTCCCGGGTGGTGAAGCAGGTGCAGGTGGAGCAGGCCACCGTGCAGGCGCCGCAGGAGACGCACCGCTTGTCGAACTGCCGCCACATGGGATGGGCCTTGAGCCCCAGCCGCACCGCCTTGTCCGACAGGTCGGGGAGGGTGACCTTCAGCGGATTCTCCGTGACGAATTCCGGGGTAAAGTCCGACGGGGCGCCCAGGGCGAAGGCCGGCTCCAGCTCCGGGTCCTCCACCTTCACCAGCAGCCCCTCCGGGGCGAAGCGCACGGCGGCGGCGTAGTCGGCGGGCTCCACCGCGTTGGCGCCCATGGAGACGCAGAAGCAGGTGTCGTCTCCGCCGGCGCAGTCCATGAGGATAAACCGCACCCGCTCCCGGACCCGGGCATAGTAGTGGTCGGCGAAGCCGCCGTTGCCCGCCATGATCCGGGCCTGGATCTTCTGGGCGTGGATGTCGCAGGGCCGGGCAAAGACGAGGATGGGCCGCTGCCTGCCCCGGCTGGCCCGGTACTCCTCCTCGGTGAAGTAAAAAATAGTCTGCTGGATGGGGATGATGACCTCCTTGGCCGGGTAGTCGGACTTCACGTCCCAGACGATGTCCGACACCCGCTCCACCCTGTCGTAGCGGACCACGTCCGTGTCGGAAAAGCGCCCCTGCTTGGGAAAGCGTTTGGGGGCGTAGATATCCCAGTGCTCGGACAGAGCGCGCAGGGCCTGGTCGGCCTGCCGGATGCTCAGCGCGTAGCTCATCCCCACATTCCTCCTTCTGTGCTGGGCGGACCCGACGGCCCGCCCTTACAGAAGTATCCTAGCAAATTCTTAGATAGATGTAAAATATGAAACTGTTAAACGAGCATAAGGAAATACTTATGCTTCGCCGGCGCGGCTCTCCTCCCGGCCCCAGTCCAGGCACACCTGCCGGAACCGGGTGAGGGCGTCGAAGGGGCACTTGTTCCTGTGCTGGACCAGGGAGAAGGAGCGGCGCAGCTCCAGGCCCTCCACCTGGCAGGCCCACAGCCGTCCGGCGTCCAGGTCCTCCCGGAGCATCCGCCGGGAGAGGATGCTGATGCCGAAGCCGTGGCGCACGGCGTCCAGGATGGCCTCGGTGTTGTTGCACACCCAGCTGGGGCGGCAGGCGACACCCAGGCTCCGGAGGGCCTCCTCCAGGTGGGCGCGGGTGCCGGAGCCCTCCTCCCGGAGGATCATGGGCTGGCCGGAGAGCTCCTCCGGCCGGATGGAGGGACGGCCGAAGAAGGGGTGGCCGGGGGGACAGAACATGGCCAGCTCGTCCTCCATGGCCGGCCGGACCGCCAGGCTGGGGTGGTCCACATGGCCCTCCACCAGGCCCACATCCAGCCGGCTCTTCAGGAGCAGGTCCACGATCTCGTGGGTGTTGGACACCACCACCCGGGCCTCAAGGCCGGGCAGCTGGGCCTGGAGCCGCTGGAGGATGGGGGAGAGCACGCAGCTGCCCGCCGTCACGCTGGCGCCCACCCGCAGCTCGCTCCGGCGGGTGCCGCTGCGCAGGAAGCCGTCGATCTCCCGGACCAGGAAGAGGGTCTTTTGGGCGTAGGCCAGCAGAGTCTCGCCGGTGGGCGTCAGGTGGAGGCTGTGGGCGCACCGGTCGAAGAGCAGCACGCCGTACTCCCGCTCGATGTCGGCCACCGCCTGGCTCACCGAGGACTGGCTGACCCGCAGGGCCCGGGCCGCGGCGGTCATGGAGCCGTGCTCCGCCACGGCGGCAAAGACCTCCAGATCTCTTGTGGTCATGGGCGTTCTCCTTTCTGCAAAAAAACGGAGCGGACCTACTCAAGGTATAAAGGGAAACGGCCCGCTTGTCAAGCCCGAACGCCGCAAAGCCCACGGCGAGAGAAGGGCGGCCGCCACCGCGGCACGCTTGTCATTTCACGGAGGTTTTTTGGCAGTCTGAAGGCCCGGCCTTGTTCCGTACCATTTAGGACCTGCATTGATCGCCGGGGGATGGGGGCCGGGCGAGCACTTTTTCGCCGGGCAGGGGAAATTGACGCGGGATGGCGGGAAAAAGACCGCCCGGACGGCGTGCAGCGGCTGTGGATACAGGTTCCTTCCTTAGTAGAGCCTTTTCAAAATGGCCACGCACGCGTCGAGTCCCAGCGCTCCGCTGTCCAGGGAGATCTGGTAGTTTTTCGCGTATCCCCACTTCATATCGGTGTAGAACCGGTGGTAGGCCGCCCTGCGCCTGTCCTTGTCCCGGACGCGCTCCTCCGGCGAAGCCTCCCGCTCTCCGTATACGCGGACGATCCGGTCCGCCCGGAACTTCAGGTCCGCGTGGATGAAGGCGGTCAGGCAGTCGGCCCTGTCCCGCAGGATGTAGTCGGCGCAGCGGCCCACGATGACGCAGGGGCCCTTTTCCGCCAGCTCCAGGATGACTCTGCGCTGGACCTCCCAGAGGTAGTCCTCGTTGGTGGGCCCGAAGGCGCGGTTGGTGGAAAACAGGGCGCCGGCCCAGCCGGAGGGCGAGGATTCCTCCGCCCGGCGCACATGGGCCTCCGCGAAGCCGCTCTCCCGGGCGATCTCTCCGATCAGCTCGCTGTCGTAGCAGGGGACGCCCAGCTCCTCCGCCAGCTTCCTTCCGATGGTCCGTCCGCCGCTGCCGAACTCCCGGCTGATGGTGACGATTCGATTCTTTTTCATGCCAGTGCCTCCCGTTCGTCCAATTCTTTATATGTGCGGCGGATGAGCACCAGAGCCGCCAGGAAGGTGAGCACGTCGGACACCGGCATGGAAAAGAGCACGCCGTCCAGCCCGAAGAATACGGGGAGCAAAAGGGCGAAGCCCACGCCGAAGACCACCTCCCGGATCATGGACAGGGCGGTGGACTCCGCCGCCTTCCCCATGGCCTGCAGGAAAATGAAGCACGCCTTGTTCACGCAGGCCAGAACGATCATGCACAGGTAGGTCCGGAAGGCCTTCACCGCGAACTCGGTATAGTAGGCGCTCTCGTTGGCCGCGCCGAATATGGCGATGAGCTGCCGCGGGAAGCACTCCGCCAGCACGAAGCCCACCACGCCCACGGCGGCCTCCGCGATGAGCAGCTTTGTGAACAGCTCTCTGACCCGGGCCTTCTTCCCGGCCCCCATGTTGAAGCCCACCACGGGGATGCACCCGGCCGCCATGCCCACCACGATGGAGATGACGATCTGGAAGAATTTCATGACGATCCCCACCACCGCCATGGGGATCTGGGCGTACTGGGCCTGGCCGAAGATGGGGTCCAGGGCGCCGTACTTGCGGAGCATGTTGTTGATGGCCGCCATGGCCGCCACCAGGGAGATCTGGGAGAGGAAGCTGGTCATGCCCAGCAGCAGCGTTTTCCCGCAGATCTTCCTGCTCAGCCGGAAGTCCTGCCGGCTGGGCTTTAGAATTTTCATGTGCAGGAGGTACCACACCGCCAGGACCGCCGTGATGATCTGACCGATGACGGTGGCCACGGCCGCTCCCATCATGCCCCAGTGGAAGGAGAAGATAAAGAGCGGGTCCAGGATGATGTTGGCTATGGCGCCGGCCAGGGTGGAGGCCATGGCGAACCTCGGATTGCCGTCCGCCCGGATCACCGGGTTCATGGCCTGGCCGAACATATAAAAGGGAATGCCCAGGGTGATGTAGAAGAAATACTCCCGGGAGTATTGAAAGG
>DXDV01000092.1 GCA_019115345.1 Candidatus Intestinimonas stercorigallinarum
CCGCTCCCTCTCCGCCCAGCACGGCGGCGCCACGGTGTCCGTGGCGGGACAGCAGGGGGTGCTGGTGGGCCGGGACGGCTCGGTGTGCAGCATCGTGTTCAAGGAGGGCACCCCCGGCGTCAGCGCCCGGCACTGCTCCGTGGTGTGGGACGGCCGCACCGGCGAGTTCCTCCTCACCGACCTCAAGTCCACCTACGGCACCTTCCTGGCCACCGGTCAGAAGCTCACCCCCGGCGTGGCCTGCCGCCTGAAGGCCGGCGACACCTTCTACCTGGGCGAGCAGAGCAACGCCCTCCGGGTGGAGCTGGGGTGAGGCCATGACGCTGGACGCCTATCTCTACACCAGCCCCGGCGGACGCCCGGAGAACCAGGACCGGGCCGACTTCCGCCTGGAGGGGGACCGGGGCCTCTTCGTCCTGGCCGACGGCCTGGGCGGCCACCAGGACGGGGCCGCCGCCGCCGAGCGCACCGTGGAGGCCCTCCTCACCCCCTGGGACCGGGACTGGACCGACTCCGGCCAGCAGGAGGGAGGCCCCCTGGCCGGCCTCCTCCGGGACAGCATCCTGGAGGCCAACCGCCGCCTGCTGGAGGACCGGCAGAACGGCAGCCACGGCCGGAGCACCGCCCTCACTCTGGCGGTGGACGGCCCCTGGGCGGCTTGGGCCCACGTGGGGGACTCCCGGCTCTACCGCCTCTCCGGCGGCGGCATCGCCCACGCCACCCAGGACCACTCGGTGACCTACAAAAAATACCTGGCCGGCGAGATCGGCCGCAGGGACCTGAACTTCGACGAGGACCGCGCCAGCCTGCTGCGGGTGGTGGGGGACGAGGCCCGGTGCCTCCCCCAGACCGGCGGCGCCCCGGCGGCGGCGGGGGACGCCTTCCTCCTCTGCTCCGACGGCCTGTGGGGCTACCTCTACGACGAGGAGATCCTGGTGGACTTCCTCAAGGCCGACTCCCCCCGGGACTGGGCCGAGCTGCTCCTCCTCCGGGCCCTGCCCCGGCTCACCGCCGACACCGACAACCTGACGCTGCTCACCGTTTTTCTCACATGACCCAACACGAGGAGGGACCGCTATGGTCACGCCGCGACGCATCCTCTGTCTTTCCGCCCTGCTGGCGGTGCTGCTCACCGCCTCCGCCGGCGCCGCCGGGGAGGGCTCCGTCCCCGCCGCCTTCTGGCAGGACGGCACCCTGTACGCCTTTGCCCGGCTGACCCGGGACCCCGCCGGCGCCGAGCCCCGGCTCCAGCTGGGGACCGCCGACCTCACCCTGCCGGCGGAGGGCCCCCTGGCCCGGGTCTCCGACGCCGGGACGCCGGTGTCCTACCTGCTGCTGGTGGACCGCTCCAACTCCATGGGCGGGCTGTCCGGAAACGTGACGGCCTTCGCCAAACGGCTCATCCGGGAGGAGGCCGCCTTCTCCCTGGCCTCCTTCGGGGTGGACTTCCAGCTCCTGGACACCGGCGGCGGCACCGGCGACGAGCTGCTCGCCGCCCTGGACGGCGTGGCCTACGGCGAGGAGGGCACCGACCTGCCCACCGCCGTGGTGGCCGCCATGGACCACCTGGAGGCCCGGGACCGGTCGCCGGGGGAGCTGGTGAACCTGGTCATCCTCACCGACGGGGTCACCGAGGCGGTGGAGGACGGGGAGGCCCTGGAGATGGCCCGGTACCGGGTGGCCGAGGACCCCTCCGTCCTGGTCCACACCGTGGGCCTGGCCACCGGGCGGGCGGTCTCCCAGGAGGCCCTGGACGCCCTGGCCTCCCTGGGGGCCGGCGTCCACACCGTGGTGGGCGCCGGGGGCGTCAGCGCCGACGCCGCCGCCCAGGCCGTCGCCCGGGACGTGGGCGGGCTGTGGACCGCCGCCTTCTCCGTCGCCGCCCAGGGGGAGGGCTCCTTTGGAAAGGCCAGCCTCTGTCTCCTCCCCGAGGGGGCGGACACCCCCTCCCTCCGCCTGACCCTTCCCGCCGTGCCGCTGCTCACCGGAGGCGAGGGCACGGCTCCGCCGGAGACGCCCGCCCCCTCTCCCGGCGGGGAGGCCCCCGCCCAGACCCCCGACCCGGCCCCCACGGAGACGGCGCCCCCAGAGACGGCGCCGGGGGAGAGCCCGCCGGCGGAGACCGACGCCCCGCCGGAGAGCGCCGGCGGCAGCGGCGGCGGGGCAGCCGCCCCGGCGGGCGACGCCCTCTGTCTGGACCCGGTCTGGATCGCCGGCGGCGCCGGACTGGCGGTGGCCGTGGCGGCGGCAGTGCTGCTCCTCCTCCGCCGGCGCAGGCGGGCGGACCTGGGGACAGACGTTCCCCCCGGCGCCATCCGCCTCCACCTGGAGGTGCTGGAGGGCCGCTGCGACCAGGACGGACAGGAGCTCTACCTGGCCGGGGAGCTCACCATCGGCCGGGACCGCCGCTGCGACCTGGTCTTCCGGGAGCGGTCCCTCCCGCCCCTGGCCGGCCGGATCTGCCTCCGGGACGGCTTCCTCTTCCTGGAGGAGCTGGACCCCCGGTGCGAGACCCTGCTGGAGGGCATGCGCCTCTACGGACCCAGCCGCCTGCGCAGCGGCGACGTGATCTCCATGGGTCCCGCTCGATTCCTGTTCCGATTCTAGGGAGGTGTCAAACATGACATATCGACAGATGGGCCCCATGGGAGCCCGGATCGGCGCCTTTTTCCTGGACCAGATCTTCCTCACCCTGATCCTGTGCGCCTCCATTCCCTACGGGCTCTTTCCCCTGCTGGCCGTCACGGGGAACCTGCTCTACTTCGGCTTCTTTGAGGGCAGCGGCCTCCACGCCTCCCTGGGCAAGCGGCTGTGCGGCCTCATCGTGGTGGACCGGGAGGGCGTGCCGCTGGACTTCGGCCGGGCCTTCCTCCGCTCCCTGTGCCGCATCCTCTCGGGGGCCGTTTTGGGCATCGGCTTCCTCATGGGCCTGCTGGACCGGGAGGGCCGGGCCCTTCACGACCAGATGGCGGGCACCTTCGTGGCCCTCCGCTCCGCCCCCGAGCTGCCCCACCAGCCACCCAGACCTCAGCCAGAGAAAGGAGAGGAGACCGTGATCCATCCTCAGATCATCGGCATCAGCGGCCAGTTCGCCGGCCAGGCCTTCCCCGTGTCCACCCACGGCGTCATGCTGGGCCGGGACCCGTCCTCCTGCGACTTCGTCTTCCCGTCCAACGCCAAGGGCATCAGCCGGAACCACTGCAAGCTCCAGTTCAACCCCCAGACCCAGATGTTCGTGCTCTACGACCTGGGCTCCTCCTTCGGGACCTATCTGGGCAGCGGCA
>DXDV01000093.1 GCA_019115345.1 Candidatus Intestinimonas stercorigallinarum
CGACGTGGCCGAGACGGCCCCCAAGATGGTCAAGATGAAGATCGACCCCGACAAGATCCGGGAGGTCATCGGCTCCGGCGGCAAGGTCATCCAGAAGATCTGCGCCGACACCGGCGCCAAGATCGACATCGAGGACGACGGCACGATCTACATTGCCGGCGTGGACAAGGCCTCCTGCGACGCCGCCAAAAAGACCATCGAGACCATCGTCTTTGTCCCCGAGGTGGGCGCCCTCTACTACGGCAAGGTGGTGCGCATCCTGCCCTTCGGCGCCTTCGTGGAGCTGGCCCCCGGCAAGGACGGCATGGTCCACATCTCCAAGCTCTCCAACCGCCGGGTGGAGAAGTGCGAGGACGTGGTCAACATCGGCGACATGATCTGGGTCAAGGTCATCGAGATCGACGAGAAGGGCCGCGTGAACCTGTCCTACAAGGACGCCCTCCGGGAGATCGAAAACAATCCCGGACTCAAGAAGTAAGAACCTGTATTTATCACCGGAGATGCGGTCTGGGCGAGGATCTTTCTCGTCAGACAAGGATATTTTCTGCGCCTCAGAGCGGCCCCAGGATGTTACGGCATCCTGGGGCCGTTTTGTCGTGCCTCTGTTTGCCCTGCCGCACCCGCCGGACGATCTCCCAGGTGCTCAGGCTGGTGCGTTCCTGGGAAGCCGAGCATCTGATCCGGGGGTTCAAAAGGGGTGCTCCGCGCCTTTGGCCGCCCCTGCCCGCAAAGCGGCGGGGAGCGCCGTTTTCAGCAGCAATATGATGTTTTCCCGGATCTCGGCCTTGCTGTATGGAAAATCCTTCGCCTTGAACAGGTTGATCAGCATTCCCGCCAGGGCCTCTGTGTAAAACTCCGCCAGAAACCGCTTGAACTCCGGATCGGTCTGACAGCCGGTGTGGAGCTCCGCCTGCTCCACCAGGGACAGGGTGATCTCGATAAAATCCGTGTAGAAAAAGCGCCGCAGCTCATCCCGCCCCATGGCGTCGTAGGCGCAGTTCAGGATGTGGCGGTTGGCCTCCACATAGGTCGCTGCGCCGACTTTGTGCTGCGGAACGAGGACGTGCGCCTGCTGCGGGTCTTTGTGACCGCGCCCCTGGAGTTCCGGGTGGGGCGCAAGATGGAGCTGGAGCATCTGACGAGAGAAAAGGCCCTCCGGCTCATCCGGAAGATGGACCAGCGGCGGAAAACCTACTACGAGAGCTATACCGGGCAGACCTGGGGCGGCCCGGAGTGCTGCGATCTGATGATCGACAGTTCTCTCACGGGGATAGACGGCGCGGTGGAGCTGGTGACCGGACGGTATCACGGGCTTTGAGAAAGCGGGATGCCCAGCCTCACTGTCAAAGGGAAGTCCGGGAGGAGCGTGAAGGCTCCTTCCGGACTTCCCTTTCATCTTTGTCATTCTGAGCGGAGCGAAGGATCCGTTTTTCCCGTTTTTGTGCCGAACAGGAAAGGAATGAGGATACGGATTCGACCGCCTGCGGCCTCAGAATGACAGGCGCGGCTTCCGGCAGTTTGACGAAAACACCGCCCATTTCGCCTGCTTTGGTACTACCAATCGCACTTATTTGAAAATTTTTTCGGTTAGCAGTGCAAAATACATACCAATCTGATATAATGACTGTGCACGGGTGGGCGGCCCGGCCGTCCGCCCCAGCCGAATGTTTTCGGGAGGCATGATTATGGGATCGATGGGAGCCATTGTGTTCCTGCCCCGGGAGGACGACGCCCCCTCCCTGATGCTGCAAGATATTCTCTTTGACCCGGCCTGCGCCTGGCTTTCGGGGGCGCTGGAGCGCGCCGGCGTGGACCGCTTCCTGGTGGTCTGCCACGACGACGACCAGCCCGCCGCCCAGGGGTGCTTCCCCGCCGGGACGGAGTTCGTCACCGCCGGGGCGGCGGACGCCGCCGGACGGCTGTCCGCCTTCCTCTCTGGGCTGGAGGGTCCGGCCCTGGTCTTTGCCCGCCCGGTGTTCCTGGACGACCAGGGGGCCGGACGGCTCACCGGTCGCTTTGACGGGGGCCTGCCCCGTGGGGAGGACGCCGGCGTCTACGCCGTCCCCGCCCAGGCCCTCCGCGCCGCCATGGAGGAGGGCGGCGACTTCCTCACCGCCGTCCGGACCCAGGGGGACGTCTTTGGCGTCGCCCCCGGGAGCTACGAGGGGCTCCTCCCTCTGGACCGCTTCGAGTCTACCTGGGACAGCGCCCAGTACTTCGCCCGCCACGCCTCGGTGGAGCGGCTGTGCGGCGGATGCTCCACCGCCCCCGTCCGCTTCCTGGACAAGGAGAGCGCCTACATCGGACCCCGGGTCCGGGTAGGCGGCGGCACCGTTATCCTCCCCGGCACCATCCTCCGGGGGGAGACCGCCATCGGCCAAAACTGCGAGATCGGCCCCAACACCATGATCCGGGACTGCGTCATCGGCGACCGGGTGACGGTGAACGCCTCCCAGCTCAACGAGTCCACCGTGGACGACGGCGCCGCCGTGGGTCCCTTCGCCTATGTCCGGCCCCACTGCCATGTGGGCAAGGACGTGAAGGTGGGGGACTTCGTGGAGCTCAAGAACTCCACCATCGGGGACGGCACCAAGATCTCCCACCTCACCTACGTGGGGGACACCGACGCCGGGGCCCACATCAACTTCGGCTGCGGCACGGTGACGGTGAACTACGACGGCACCGCCAAGTTCCGCACCACCATCGGGGACCACGCCTTCATCGGCTGCAACACCAACCTGGTGGCCCCGGTGAAGATCGGCGAGGGGGCCTACACGGCGGCGGGCAGCACCGTCACCGAGGACGTGCCGGCGGACAGCCTGTGCATTGCCCGGTGTCCCCAGACCATCAAGGTCCAGTGGGCAGCCAAGCGCCGCCGGGCCAAGGGCAAAAAGTGAGTGACATGCAGGCATGAGACCTGTGGCATAAAAAGGAAAGAAAAAATAACATTTTGTGAGGGATGCTGAAATGATCGCACACGGCAAGGACATCAAGATCTTCTCTGGCAATTCCAACCCCAAGCTTGCCCTGGACATCTGCCGGAAGCTGGGGACCCAGCTGGGCAACGCCGAGGTCGGCACCTTTTCCGACGGAGAGAAGTCCGTCTCCATTTACGAGACCGTCCGGGGCTCCGACGTCTTTGTGGTACAGTCCACCTGCTCCCCCGTCAACGACAACCTCATGGAGCTGCTCATCATGATCGACGCCATGAAGCGGGCCTCCGCCGGCCGGATCACCGCGGTGATCCCCTACTTCGGCTACGCCCGGCAGGACCGCAAGACCAAGCCCCGGGACCCCATCTCCGCCAAGCTGGTGGCCAACCTCATCACCCGGGCCGGCGCCGACCGGGTGCTCACCATGGACCTCCACGCCAACCAGATCCAGGGCTTCTTCGACAT
>DXDV01000094.1 GCA_019115345.1 Candidatus Intestinimonas stercorigallinarum
CCCTGCCGCACCAGGCCGGTGTGCCGCCAGCAACCGGGCCGCTGGTGGGGGATGCCGGCCCGGAGCCGCCTCCGCAGGCGGCACAGGCCCCAGACCTCCCAGGAGAAGTAGAGGATGAGGGCCACATCCGCAAGGATGACCAGGTTGGTATAGAGGGAGCCGAACCGGACCAGGCTCAGGACCGGGCCGAAGGCGCTGTCCAGGCGGGCCCACACCTGGAAGGCCACCAGAGCCGCCATCATGGCCAACAGGAGCCATACAAACCGGGTCAGCCGCTTGGTGAGCCGGTCCAGAGTGTAGCTCTGGGCCACCGGGTCGGTGTGGAACTCGGGGGCGTCCGGATCAGCCGTCCGGAACAAAGCCAGATAGCCGAGCTTGCCTACGTAGGTCCAGCCCATGTCGCCGTAGTCGGCGGCCTGGGCGGGGATGGTGTTGCCGCCCTTTTCCGTGGGCTCCGCATGGTAGCGGACCCGGGCCGGGTCGCCGGGACGGAACTGGGCAAAAAAGGTCCCGAATTTCTGGAAATGGAGCCCTTTGGCCGCCATGTCCTCCAGCCACAGCTCGATGCCGTCCAGGTCCAGGAAGTCCACCGGGACCAGCCTGCGCACGATATGCCGCTCTTTCATGGGCGTTCCTCCTCACTCTCGGCGTCGGCCACGCAGGCGCGCAGCCGGGCCACCTCCTCCTGATACCTCTTTTCACCGCTTTCCGTGAGCTGATAGGTCCGCTTCCGGCCCTCCACGGCGATCTCCGTGAGAAAGCCCTCCTCCTGGAACTTGGCCAGGATGGTGTAGAGGGTGCCGGGGCCCATGTTCACCCGGCCCTTGGTCTTTCGGGAGACGAAGTCGGCCGCCTCCGTGCCGCACAGGGCCTGCCTTCGGAAGGCCATGAGCACGTAGAACATGGTCTCGGTGAGGGACTCCAGAGATTTTTTGCCCATGGGCGGCCTCCTCTCTGATATCGCGGTTCGATATCGTCTGTCGATATTATAACATCGAGACACGATATCGTCAAGTATAAAAGAGCTCCCCCGGCAAATGCCGGGGGAGCGGAGGTAAGTTATAGACTTAGATGACGCCCCAGAGGACCAGGGCCAGCAGGACGAAGGTGGCCAGCAGCACCAGGGAGAAGAGGAGGAAGCCGGCGCTGGAGCGGCGGGAGGGCTGCTCGCTGGTGGAGGGGGCCACCAGGCCGGAGCGGCGCAGGGCGGTGACCACAGGCTTGTAGAGCAGGAGGGTGGCGGCCATGTTCATGCCGCCCTTGACCAGATTGAAGGGGAGGAAGATGGGCACCAGCATTTCGGCCACGGCCGCACGGGGCAGACCCTGGTAGATGGGGGTGAGGAAGTAGTTCCACAGCAGCATCACGGCGGTGAGGACCACTACGCCGGCGGTCAGGCCCAGGATGGCGCCCATCATGGTGTGGCGCTTCTTGTAGATGAAGGTGGCGGTGCAGCAGAAGCTGCAGGTGGCCAGGGCGTTCATGACGAAGCCGATGAGGCCGGTGTGGCTGATGGTGATCATCTCTACGAAGGCCACCACGATGGACATGGCGGCGGCGGCCATAGGCCCGAAGGTGAAGCCGCCGATGCAGATGACCACGTCCTTGAAGTCGAAGTCCAAAAAGCCGTTGACGCTGGGCAGCAGCTTGGACACCAGCATGACGACAAAGGCGATGGCGGAGAGCATGGCCAGGGTGGTGATGGTCTTGGTGTTGGTTGCCGGACGGGCTTTGACAAGGGTGGGATCGGACATGAAAATACGCGCTCCTTCCAGACGCGGCCACAGCAGGCCGCGCCCCATGTAAAGTAGAAAACACCCGAAAGACCCAATGTCTTCCAGGTGTTAAACACGAACATGGGGAGAGGTGCGCGTTTGAACACATCTTCTTCCATCAAGACTTCGCGCTCTGCAAGAGAGCACGTCACTGTCGGTCCCGGAGTTCCACCGGGTCAGCCGCGCGGGAGCGCGGGTCGCGGACTGTACCGCCGATCGGGATTTTCACCCTGCCCTGAAGACATCGTTGATTCAGTTGTTTTCTCTGTCCTCTATTATACATGGTCCCACCAAAAAAGCAAGCCCTATTTTTGAAAAAACAAATGTTCGATTTCCGTTGACTTGTCCCGCTGGATATACTACAATGAGGTAGGATCCAGCCATTGCAATGGCTGAGACGAGGATTTTGAAACGGCAGGGGAGGAGGCGAAGCGTGAAAAGAGAGACCACCTGCTGCTTTACCGGCCACCGGCCCAACAAGCTCCCCTGGAGGGACAACGAGGGGGACCCCCGGTGCGCCGATCTGAAGGCCCGGCTGGCGGCGGCGCTGGAGGGGGCCTATGCCGATGGCTATCGTCACTTCCTCTGCGGTATGGCCCTGGGCTGCGACCTCTATTTCTGCGAGGCCGTCCTGGCGCTCCGGGACCGGCATACCGGCGTCACGGTGGAGGCCGCCGTCCCCTGCGAGGAACAGTGCGTCCGGTGGCGGGAGCGGGACCGGAACCGGTATTTCGCCCTGCTGGAGCGGTGTGACTACGAGACCCTGGTCCAGCATCAGTACACCCCCGGGTGCATGCAGCGCCGGGACCGCTATATGGTGGACCGCTCCCAGCGCATCATCGCCGCCTATGACGGCCGGACCCTGGGGGGGACCATGTACACCCTGACCTACGCCCTGCGCCAGGGGCTGGAGACCGTGATCCTGGATCTGTGACCCTATGCCCGGCATCGGCAGTTTCGCCGATGCCGGGTATTTTCTGCATTTGCAAAAAACTCTTGACAAAGGACTTCTGTAAATGTAGAATAAAGCCACTGAAGCTTCTGCAAATGCAAAAATAGGAGGAGACCGCCGTGAAGGAAAGCAAACGCCTGCCGGAATCAGAGCTGGACATCATGCTGGTGGTGTGGGCCGGGGAGGGGGGCATCACCGCCCCCGCCATTTTGGAGGGCCTGGAGCGCCCTCTGACGGCCAGCGCCCTCCACAGCTACCTCAAGCGGCTGGAGGAGAAGGGGTTTTTGGCCTGTGAGAAGCGTGGAAAGGTCAATTACTATACACCGACTGTTTCCCAAGAGGAGTACCAGCGCAGCGAGGGGCGGAGCATTTTGAGAAAGCTCTACGGCGGCTCCCTCTCCCGGTTTGCCGCCGCCCTCTACGACGGGGAGCGGGTGGCGCCGGAGGAGGTGGCAGCCCTCCAGGCGCTCCTGGACCAGCTGAAGGAGGAGAACCCATGATGCTGGAGCTGGTGGGGCGGCTGGGACACCTCTCCCTGACGGCCTCGGCGGTACTCCTGCCTCTGCTGTTGCTGAGCGCCCTCATCCAGAGGCGGTATACGGCCAGGACCTGCTATGTCCTGTGGCTGGCCCTGGCGGTGTGGCTGCTGTTGCCGGTGGACTGGGCCCTGCCGGAGCCCGCCGTCACCATCACGGTGCCGGAGGTGCCTCAGGTGTGGACGGCGCCGGTGGAGCCGGTGGTTTTCCCGGAGGCGTCGGGTACGGCGGAGACCACGCCGGAGACGGCCGGTCCGGCTCTGCCCACCCTGGGCCAGATCCTGGCCGGGACCTGGCTGGCGGGGGCGGTGGGCCTGCTGCTGTGGCACAGCGCCGGATACCTCCTGGTCCGGCGGCGGCTGCGCGCCGGGAGCTGGGAGGAGCCGGGGGACCAGGTCCTGCTGGCCTCCCTTTGGAAGGGAGAGCACGGCCAGCCGGAAGTGCTGCGGACGGCGGACCGCTTGGCCCCTCTGTCCCTGGGGCTCTTCCGCCCCCTGGTGTTCCTGCCCGCCGGGCTGGGGGAGGAGGAGACCGCCATGGTCCTCGACCATGAGCTCACCCACGTCCGCCGCCGGGACCTCTGGTATAAGCTCCTGCTCCTCCTGGTCAACGCCGTCCACTGGTTCAATCCCCTAGTGTGGTGGATGTGCCGCCAGGCGGGGCGGAATTTGGAGTACTGCTGTGACGACGCGGTGGTGGCCGGCCGGGACGCCGGCTTTCGGTACGACTACGGCCAGGTCCTCCTGCGGTACGCCGCCCACGGAGCCGGCCTCCCCCTGTACGCCACCCGGCTGAGCAGCGGGGGCCGGCAGATGAAAGGAAGGCTGATGAATCTGTTTCTCAAGAAAAAGACCGGCGTGATGCTGGTGGCGGCAGCCCTGTGCGCCGCCGTGGCGGTGGGCTCTCTGGTGTCGGTCCAGTCCGCCCAGGCCGGGGATGCCCCTGTGACGGCCCGGGAGGCCCTGGACGCCCTGGCCGGGAGTGTAGCTGTCAATGATAAGGAAATCACCTTTACTATTCCTGCGGCCTATGAGAAAGCCGGCGACTGGCGCATCCAGGTGTCCGGCCGCTATCAGATGGGGGAGGAGGGGACCAGGAGCGTCCGCCTGGTGGACAGCGACGGCGCCGCCGGGCGCTGGAAAGGCGGAGACGCCGCCTACTCCGTCCCTCTCAGCGATTACGATCTGGACCGGTTTGAAAGCCTCACCCTATGGGCCTTCCTCACCGATGAGAACGGGGAGGAGCTGGAGAAGGAGGTGGATCTGCTGTCTCTGAGGGGCGCGGGGGATGCCTCGCCCGCAGAGGCGGTATCGGACGTGGGCTGGCAATGGCCGCTCGCGGAATATCAGGCTGTTACGTCCACCTTCGGCACCCGCGTCCACCCCATCACGGGTCAGGAGAGCAGCCACGACGGCGTGGACATCTCCGCCCCGGAGGGGGTGGCGGTGCTGGCGGTGCGCAGCGGTACCGTGGCGGAGACCGGCTGGGATGAATCCGACGGGAATTACGTCCTCCTGGACCACGGGGACGGCCTTACCACCCTGTACGGCTGCCTGAGCGTGGTCTCTGTCGAAGCGGGGGATACCGTGGTCCAGGGCGATGTCCTGGGGACTGTGGGCCAGACCGGGGCCGCCACAGGTCCCCATCTCCACCTGGAGGCGGCCCAGGACGGCGTCCTGTATGACCCCCTGAGCTGGTTCCCGGTGCTGCCGGAGACGGCCCTGAAACCGGAGGCGGTCACCCTTCAGGGGCTGACCCTGACCTGCAATGGCCACAACTACGATTTGACCGAGCGGTCCCCCGCCATCACCGCCGTGACCCGGATGGAGTGGGTGGGGGAGCAGATCCTTTTGGAGTGCCACACCGGCCCCAAAAACAACCTTTATCTGGTCTTTGATCCCCGGACGGAGACCTTTGTGAAGGAGCTGGCCGGGACCCACCTCATCTGGAAGGGGGAGGACCTCACTACGGCGGTCTACGCCTCCTGGGGGGATATCCGCACCTGGGACGGGACCGTGCTGACCTCTCTGGACCTTGGGGAGAATGACTATGTAAGCGGTTTGTCCTTTACAGAGAATGGGGAGCAGGTGGAGGTGACGATCCGGA
>DXDV01000095.1 GCA_019115345.1 Candidatus Intestinimonas stercorigallinarum
ATCTCAAAAAACTGGCCAGGTGGCTGTGCCAGGAGAGCCTTGCCTCTCTCTGCATACTCCTTCTTTGGCCGCTACATGACCCAAACTCGGCGTATGCTTGACGCATAAGCCGGGTTTTTCGACAGCCTGAGCCCGCCCCGGATGATCCCGGGGCGGGCTTTTTTACGTTTTATGCTTGGCTCACTGGAAAAGTATCACGGTGGCCCGGAAGAGGGCGCCGCTGTAAGCGCCGTTGACCTCGATGACATCGCCGGAGTCCAGGTCCCCGAGGGCCAGCTCCTCGCCGGTGGAGACGTCCAGGAGGACGGTGGAGGAGCGGACCTCCACGGTGACCATCTCCTCGCCGCCGGTATCGGTGGCGGCCCGGAGGTAGATGAGGTCCTCGTCGTAGTCCACGTAGAGGATGGTGCCGGAGACCTTGTTGGCGGTGTTGACGGCCTGCTGGATCTCGATGGAGACCACCTGCTCCCCGTTCACCGCCAGGCCCAGCTTGTAGCCCGGCTTGAGGGTGGAGAGGGCCACCTCGTCGCCGTTCTGGGTCACCGGGACGCCGCTGTCCACGGCGTAGGAGACCTCCTCGCCGTCGGAGAGGACCAGCTCCAGGGTGTAGCCGCTCTTCTCCTGGATGATGCGCTCCACGGTGCCGGTGACGTTGACGTTCTGGGTGACGGCCTCGATGCGGGTGACGTCGCCGTAGCGGACGGTGATCTCCACCTCGTCGCCCACCCGGAGCTTATCCACGGTGGAGTCCTCGTCGTCCCGCTCCACGGTGGGGGGATCGGACAGGTCCACCTTGAAGCTCACCTTGGTGCCGTCCGCGTCCTCCACCACGAAGGTGATGGTGGTGTCGCTGCCGGAGCCGAAGGTCCGCTCCAGGATGACGCCCTCGGTGGTGGAGGAGCTGGGATAGGCCTGGATCATGGTGGCGTCGTCGCTCTCGTTGAGGAGGATGGTGACAAAGTCGTTCTTGTCCAGGTCCCGGAGCCGGACGCTCTCCCCCTCGTAGGTGATGATGGCGGAGGAGGTGACGTCGTAGGTGGCGCTGCGGTCGTTGGACAGGCGGGTGATGGAGATGGTGTCGTCGGAGGAGTCCACCGAGCGGATGACGCCCAGGACGTAGTTGGACTGGGTGTCCACCGAGACCGACTGGACGGCACCGTCCTCGTCGGAGAGCCGGAGGACCACATAGCTGTCCTCCAGGCTGCTGCTCAGGCTGTCCACCAGGCCGTCCACGGTAATGGCGGCGTCGTCGGAGAGGGTGTAGGTCCGGGTGACCCCGTCAAAGCCGGTGAGCTGGATGGAGCCGGAGGCGGAGGAGGAGGCGCGGGTGTAGTCGGAGAGGATGCCCTCCACGGTGGAGGTGCCGCCGGTGAACTGGATGGCCACCAGGCGGCCCTGGTCGTCCAGCTTGCACACGGCGGTGGTGTAGTTGCCGTTCTCGTCCACGATGGAGGCGTCTCCCGTGGTCTTGGAGCCGATCTGGACCTGGGTGAAGCGGTCCATGGTCAGGACCCTCTCCTCGCCGTCCACGGTGACGGCCACGCTCCCGTCCTCGATGCCGTTGACGGCGGCGGTAAAGACCTCCAGCTCGTCGCTGACCCGGACGGCGAAGGCAGCGCCGGAGCTGTCCAGGCACACCCGGGCGTGGCGGCCGGTCTTGAGGGCGGAGGAGGTGGTCTCCATGTTGTTTTCATAGATGGTCACGTCGTCGGGGAGGGTGACGGTGCCGATGGCGGCGCCGGTGAGGTCGCTGTTGAGGGAGAGGAGGATGGTGCTGCCGGACTCGGAGACCGAGTCGATGGTCCCCTGGCGGAAGGCGTAGTCGGTGTACTCCGGCAGGTCGGGGGAGGTGCCGTGGGCCTGCATGTAGGCGATGGCCCGGGTGAGCATGGTGGCCATGACGGCCCGGGTGACGCTGAGCTTGGGGCTGAAGTCGTTGTACTCATCCCCCTCCACGATGCCGTAGATGTGGAGCAGGTACACCGAGGGCTTGGCGTCGCCGGAGATGGAGGAGGCGTCGTCAAAGGGCAGGGGGTAGGAGGTCAGCCGCTCCGCCATGGGCCCCAGCTGCATGGCCCGGACCAGGTAGACGGCCAGGTCCTCCTTGGCGATGGGGTCGGTGAGGTCGCCGGACTGATAGAGGCTCTTCAGATCGGAGCTGGTGAGGATGCCGGTGGCCAGGCAGATGGAGAACTCCTGGTAGAACCAGGTCTGTTCGTTGTTGAGGGTGTCCTTGACCTCCGTGTAGTAGTCGGTGGCGATGTCCAGGGCGGTGTCCGAGTCCAGACCCACGGCCCGGGCGCACAGGGCCAGGGCTTCGGCGGTGGTGAGCTGGTTTTCCGGCTTGAAGTTGCCGTCCTCGTAGCCCTGGAACATGCCGGCGGCGGTCATGGCCTCGATGTAGCTCTTGGCCCAGTGGCTCTGGATGTCGGGAAAGGTGGCAGAGGAGGCGGACGCGGGCAGGGCGGCCAGCGAGAGCGCCAGGGCCAGCGAGAGCAGGCAGGAGAGCAGTCGTTTCATCTTCATGCGGAGCACCTCCAAGGGCAAGTGGTTGCCGGCCGGAGCGGTCGACATAAGGTCTTTACACCAAGTATACCGTTCACGGTGGAAAAAAGCAACTGGAAGTATGTCATATTCTACAAAAACCCAGTCCTCGACTCAGGGGGTCTCCAGCACGCTGTCGGCGTAGCGCACGTCGCTCATGGCGTCCTTCCCGTAGAAGTCGGCCCCGATGCGCCGGGCGTAGTCGGCGGTGAGGACGGCGCCCCCCGCCATCACCCTGCACCAGGGGGCCTCCCGGCGGAGGAGGGCGATGGTCTCCTCCATGGCCCCCACGGTGGTGGTCATGAGGGCGGAGAGCCCGCACAGGGCGGCGTGCTCCCCCACCACGGCGTCGGCCACCGCCCTGGGGGAGACGTCCTTCCCCAGGTCCACCACCTGGTAGCCGTAGTTTTCCAGCAGCACCTTGACGATGTTCTTGCCGATGTCGTGGACGTCCCCCTTCACCGTGGCCAGGACCACCTTGGCCTTGGGGTCGGGGAGGGCGCCGCCGGTGGAGAGGGCCTCCCGCAGCAGCTCAAAGACGGCCTTGGCGGCCTCGGCGCTCATGAGGAGCTGGGGGAGGTAGAGCTTCCCCGTCTCGAAGGCGGCCCCCACCCGGTCCAGAGCGGGGATGAGGGCGCCGTCGATGAGCTCCATGGGGGCCTTGCCCCCGTCCAGGGCCGTCCTCGCGGCGGCCACGGCGCTCTCTTTAAGGCCCCGCTCCACGGCGGCGGCCAGGTCCATGCCGGCGGCAGGGGCGGGCGCGGGCGCGGGGGCGGCGGCCCCCGCCATGGCGGCGATGTAGTCCCGGCAGTTGGGGTCCAGCCCCCGCAGGGCGCGGAAGGCGCTCAGGGCCTCCAGCATGGGGGCGGAGCCGGGGTTCAAAATGGCGGCGGAGAGGCCCTTTTCCAGGGCCAGCAGCAGGAAGGCGGCGTTGACCACCTCCCGCCGGGGCAGGCCGAAGGAGACGTTGGACACCCCCAGGCTGGTGCGGCAGCCCAGCTCCCGGGTGATGCGCTCCACCGTCTCCAGGGTGACGGCGGCGGCGCTCTGGTCGGCGCTGATGGTGAGGGCCAGGGGGTCGAAGATGAGGTCCTCCCTGGGGATGCCGTAGCCCGCGGCGGTGTCCACGATGCGCCGGGCAATGGCCAGCCGCCCTTCGGCGGTGGCGGGGATGCCGTCCTCGTCCAGGGTGAGGGCGATGGCAACGCCGCCGTATTTCTTCAGCAGGGGGAAGAGGGCGGCCATGCTCTCGGCCTTGCCGTTCACCGAGTTCACCAGAGGGCGGCCGTTGTAGCGGCGCATGGCGGCCTCCAGGGCGTCGGGGCTGCTGGAGTCCAGCTGGAGGGGCAGGTCGGTGACGGCCTGGAGCTCCTCCACCGCCCGGAGGAGGAGGGCGGTCTCGTCCACCTCGGGCAGGCCCACGTTCACGTCCAGCACCTGGGCCCCCTTCTCCTGCTGCTCCACCGCCAGGCGGAGCACGTAGTCCATGTCTCCGGCCCGGAGGGCCTCCTTGAGCCGGGGCTTGCCGGTGGGGTTGATGCGCTCGCCGATGAGCACCGGGTCCTCCCCAAAGACCACCGCCCGGGCGTAGGAGGAGACCCAGGTCCGGCGCTTGGGGGCGACGGGCAGGGCGGGCAGGTCCCGGCAGGCGTCCGAGAGGGCCCGGATGTGCTCCGGGGTGGTGCCGCAGCAGCCCCCCGCCATCCGCAGGCCGGACCTGACCAGCTCCGCCATGGCGGCGGCGAAGTCACGGGAGCCCACCCGGAAGTGGGTGCAGCCGTCCACGCACTCGGGGAGCCCGGCGTTGGGCTGGATGAACACGGGGAGGGAGGTGAGGGCGTAGAGCTCCGGGAAGAGGGCGGCCATCTGCTCGGGGCCCAGGCCGCAGTTGAGGCCGACGGCGTCCACCCCCAGGCCCTCCAGCAGGGCCACGGCGGAGGCGAGGTCGCCGCCGGTGAGCATGCGTCCGCCCTCGTCCAGCACCACCGAGACGAAAATGGGCAGATCGCAGTGCTCCTTGGCGGCCAGCACGGCGGCCTTGGCCTCGTAGAGGTCGCTCATGGTCTCGATGAGCACCAGGTCGGCCCCGGCGGCGGCCCCCGCCCGGACGGTGGGGACGTAGGCCGCCACCGCCTCCTCGAAGGGGAGGTCCCCCATGGGCCGCAGCAGCCGGCCGGTGGGGCCCAGGTCCAGCGCCACAAAGCCCCCGCCGTGCTCGGCCACGGCCTGCCGGGCCAGGGTCACGCCGGCGGCGGCGAGTTCCTCCACCGGACGGCCGGAGAGCTTGACGGCGTTGGCGCCGAAGGTGTTGGTGGTGACGATGTCGGCTCCGGCGGAGAGGTACCGGCGGTGGACGTCCTTCACGGCCTCGGGCCGCTCCAGGTTCCAAAGCTCCGGCTCACGACCGGCGGGCAGGCCGGCGGCCTGGAGCATGGTGCCCATGCCGCCGTCGAAAATGAGCACCCGGCGGGCGAGTTCTTCTCTGATGTTCATGGGAGGGACTCCTTTATTATCAATGGTATGGGCGGGTCAGACCCGCCGGAAGGCGCAGTCGGCCTTTCCGCAGGCGGCGCAGCCGGCGGGCGGGCACCAGGGGGAGGGGGAGAGCCCCACGATGGCGGTGACCGACTTGGTGGGGGTGAGCATCAGGGCGGCGGTGGCGGTGAGGCCGATGCGCTTGGGGGCCTCCAGGGCCTCCAGCAGGGGGCGCTGAAAGGCGATGGGGAAATCCCCGTAGCCGGGGCTGAACCGGGGCCGGAGGAAGAGCCCCTCGGGGGCGGCTTCACGGCTCAGGCCGTCGCAGCATGCATCGCAGTAGGCCTCCAGCAGGGAGGCGGCGCAGGCCTGGAGGATGACGGCCCGGCTCATATCGGTGACGGCGGCGCGGCGGAGGAGCCGGTCGGTCTCCGCCCCCAGGGTGGCGGCGAAGAGATAGACCGCCCCGCAGTCCTTCAGGTGCCGGGCCAGGTGGGCGCTGGGGATGTCCATCCCGGCGCAGACGGTCCGCCCCTCCCCCACCGTCAGGGGGAAGCGCCGCCACACCGCCCTGGGCCGGGCGGCGGCCTCCAGCTCGGTTCCGCAGGCGCGGAGGGCCTCCTCCAGACGCTCGTCCACCACGCCGCCGGGGCGGTGGAGCCCCAGGTACCGCCGGGCCTCCTTCCAGTCGATCTCAGCCATGGGGCCGGAGGATGCAGGAGAGGTTGTCCATGATCTTGGCCGCCACGTGGGGCTTGTTCATGGTGTAGATGTGGATGTGCTCCACCCCGTGGGCAATGAGGTCCAGGATCTGTTCGGTGGCGTAGGCGATGCCGGCCTGGGCCATGGCGGCTGGGTCGTCACCGAAGCGATCTGCGATGCCCTGGAGCCGGGGGGGCATGACGGTGCCCGAGAGCTCGCAGGAGCGGCGGATCTGCTGCACGGTGATGACGGGCATGATGCCGGCCACGATGGGCACGCTGATGCCCTTGTCCAGGGCCCGGAAGAGGAAGCGGTAGAGCACGTCGTTGTCGAAGAACATCTGGGTGGTGAGGAAGTCGGCCCCGGCGTCCACCTTCCGCTTCAGGTTGTCCAGGTCGGTGGTGAAGTGGGGGCACTCCACATGGCCCTCGGGATAGCAGGCGGCGCCGATGCACAGGTCGGCCCCGCCGGGGAGGGAGCGGATGTGGGCGATGAGCTCGCTGGCGTAGTGGTAGTGCTCGGGAGAGGGGAAGGAGGCGTCCTGGGGGATGTCCCCCCGGAGGGCCAGGAGGTTTTCGATGCCGGCGGCCCGGAGCCGGGCCACCATGTCGGTGACCTCCTTCCGGGTGGAGGAGACGCAGGTCAGGTGGGCCAGGGCGGGGACGCGGTAGACGTCCTGGAGCCGGGCGGCCAGCTCCAGGGTGCGCTTGGAGGTGGAGCCGCCGGCGCCGTAGGTGACGCTGATGAAGTCGGGGGCCAGGGCGGCGGTGTCCCGGAGGACGTCCTCTACCTTGGCCAGGGCGGCGCCGGTCTTGGGGGGAAAGAGCTCGCAGGAGACGGTGACCCGCCCCCGGGTGAGCAGCTGAGATAGCTTCATAGTGGTCCTCTCCTTGTGGTTGGTTGGGGGATATTTTATCACGTTAAAGCGTCCGGCGCAATGAAAACTTGCCGCCGGACCCGCGATTTGGGCGGGCGCGGCGCAGCCGCCCGGAGGGCTCCCCCTGGACGGGGGAGCTGTCCGGCTCCGCCGGACTGAGGGGGTGAACGGAGCGGAAAATGCTCTCTCCTCTGTCATTCTGAGTACGTGGCGCTTCTTTGTGTGGGGCGCGACGACCTCGGCGCGCCAAGAGGCCCCGTATCACACGACGGGCGGCCACAGGCCGCCCCTACCTGACCCCTGTGCCGTGCGTAGGGGCGGCCTGCGGCCGCCCGTGGCCGAATGAGGGACGCGCCGCTTGCGCCGCCGCGCCTCGTGATGGCCGGTCAAGTCAGGACCCCCGGCTAAGCCGGGGGCTTGAGTAAGCCCTAGAAGGGCACAATACGGACAACGCCCCTAAAGGGGCCGCGAATGGGTCGGCCAACTGCATTGCTGACTCATGGCCGGCCCCTGAAGGGG
>DXDV01000096.1 GCA_019115345.1 Candidatus Intestinimonas stercorigallinarum
TGGAGCGGCGGTTGACGCAGTAGGCGCAGTCGTACCGGCAGCGGTTGGTCATGAGGAGCTTCAGGAGGGAGATGCACCGGCCGTCGGCGGAAAAGGAGTGGCAGCACCCCGCCGGCAGGGCGCTCCCCAGCCCGCCGCCGCTCCCGCGCCCCACTCCGCTGGAGGTGCAGGCGGCATCGTATTTGGCGGCGTCGGTGAGGATGGTCAGCTTGTCCAGGAGCTCCATGGCGGTCGCCTCCGTAATCGAACATTTGTACTATCATCATAGCACAGGGCGGAGGGGCCGTCAACCGGAAAGAACCTCCAGCCTGGAGTGAAAAGTCCCGGTCATGGGACTGGGCTTGCGGCCCGGTCCGGAAGGCAGTATAATAATGCGTACTGAACACTGGTGCGCCTTAACGCACCAGTGGAATTGCGCGGCTGCCGCCGCGCGAATAAACCGATGTTCGGTTTATTCAGCAGACATTATAATAAAATCTGCTGAAAAAAGGAGAGGCGGGGGAGCGGATGGACAGAAACTATGGACGGCTGCGGGGCAGGCTGCTGCTGCGGACGGCGGCGGGGGCCCTGGCGGGGCTGGCCGCCGTGCTGCTGCTGTGGGGGCTGGCCGACGCCCTCTGGGGCCAGGCCATGTCCCTGGGGGTGGAGTGGCTGTGCCGGGAGCTGCTGGGCTGGGAGGAGGCCCGGGCCCAGACGGCCTACCAGACCATTTTCCGGGACCAGTGGCTCCTGTGGACCATGGGGCTGGCCGCCGTCTGCCTGCTGGTCTCCTTCTCCGTGGTCCTGGGCCGGATGACCCGGTGGCTGGACCAGCTGGGCCGGGCCGTCCACCAGGTGGTGGACGAGACGGGGGAGCCGGTCTCCCTGCCCCAGGCCCTCCACCCCCTGGAGCAGGACCTGCGCTCCATCCAGGACAGCCTGGCCGCCGGCCGGGCCCAGGCCCGGGAGGCCGAGCGGCGGCGGCAGGAGCTGGTGGCCTTCCTGGCCCACGACCTCAAGACCCCCCTCACCTCGGTGCTGGGGTATCTCAACCTCCTCCACGACGACCCCGGCCTCACGGCCGAGCAGCGGGCCAAATATACCGGCATCGCCCTGGACAAGGCCAACCGGCTGGGGGAGCTCATCGGGGAGTTCTTCGACATCACCCGGATGGAGCTGACCCATCAGGACCAGCGGGGGGCGCTCATCCAGCTCTCCCTGCTGCTGGAGCAGCTCTCCGACGAATTTTATCCCGCCTTTGCCGAAAAGGACCTGACCTGCCGGGCCGCCATCGCCCCCCATCTGACGGTGCGGGGGGAGGCCGACAAGCTGGCCCGGGTCTTTGACAACGTGCTGCGCAACGCCGTGAGTTACAGTGCCCCCGGGGGCGAGGTGGAGATCCAGGCGGAGGAGCGGGAGGGCTGGGCCGAGATCGCCGTCCGCAACCAGGGGCTGGAGATCCCGGAGCAGGAGCTCACCAACATCTTTCAAAAGTTCTACCGCCTGGACCAGGCCCGGTCCACCCGCACCGGCGGGGCGGGGCTGGGGCTGGCCATCGCCCGGGAGATCGTGGAGCGCCATGGCGGTGCCATCCGGGCCGAGAGCGACGGCAAGCGGACCAGCTTTGTGATCCGGCTGCCACTGGCTGAGGAGGGGGAGAAGTGACTGTGGAGCAAATGGAACAAGCCCGGGCCTGGCTGGAGCGGGACAGGGTCCTCCACGCCAATATGCTGGAGGTCCTCCGCCGGGGGAGCGCCGACGCCTTGGTGGCGGAGGAGGGGGGCGTCCTCCTCCACGACACGGGCTGCGGGGCCTGGATGCTGGCGGCGGAGCCGGAGGCGGCGGAGGGGCTGCTGGACCGGCTTCCGGCGGACTGCGGCCTCTTCGTGGGCCACGACATGGCCTATTTTGACCAGGCCAAGGCCCGGCTGGACCTGCCGGGACAGGAGATCTGCTGGTCGGCGGCCTACCTGGGGGCGGAGCCCCTGCCCATCCCCGCCTTCGGCGGGGAGCTGCGGCTGCTGGACCGGTCCTGGGCCCCCTGGCTGGCGGAGCAATACAGCCACGATTTCGGCGGCGCGGCCTATATGGAGGGGGCGGTGGAGCGTGGGCTCATCGCCGCCTTTGTGGCAGGGGAGCCCGCCGGCTTTGTGGGCTTCCACGAGGAAGGGAGCATCGGCATGCTGGAGGTGCTCCCCCGGTTCCGCCGCCGGGGCCTGGGAGAGGTCCTCCAGCGGGCCGCCATCGACCTGGCCCTGGAGCGTGGGCAGCTCCCCTTCGGACAGATCATCGACGGAAACGACGCCTCCCTGGCCCTCCAGCGGAAGCTGGGCATGGCGGTCTCCCGGACCACCCTCTTCTGGCTGATGGAGTAGGGGCAGCCTTTGGCTGCCCGAGGCGTGGTGACGCCGGGCGGGCCGGGCGGCCCCGGCGCGCTATTATAGCTCCCCCTTGACGGGGGAGCTGTCCGGCACAACCGGACGGAGGAGGGTGGACAGGGCGGAACACCGCATCCTCCGTCATTCTGAGGCCGCACGGCCGAAGAATCCGTCTCCCCCGTCCTTGCCCCTTTCTGTTACGCACAAGGACGAAGAAAACGGATTCTTCGCTTCGCTCAGAATGACATGGGGAGCGGAGCCTGGTGCTTCTTTGTGTGGAGCGCAGCGACCCGGCGCGCTATCATAGCTCCCCCTTGACGGGGGAGCTGTCCGGCACAACCGGACGGAGGAGGGTGGACAGGGCGGAACACCGCATCCTCCGTCATTCTGAGGCCGCACGGCCGAAGGAGCCGCACGTTCGTCCCTTCCCGTTCCGCCACGGATCAGGACGGGGCAAGCGCCGCAAAAAAGTTCGCCAAGCGGAAAAAAGGGGTTGACAAGTGCTGCCGCGCATATTATAGTGTATATACACGAAAGAGAGGTGTACCCAGATGCCCCGTGGAAAGAGCCTGTGCTACTGCATCAATCTGCGCCGGGCCGCCAACGCCGTCACCGCCCTTTACGACGGGCTCTTGGCCCCCATCGGCCTCACCATCAACCAGTTTTCCCTGCTGGCGAGCCTGTCCACCCTGGGCACCAGCTCCATCAGCGAGCTGGCGGCCTACACGGGCCTGGACCGCACCACCCTCACCCGCACCCTCAAGCCCCTGCTCAGCCAGGGCTATCTTCAGGACCAGTCTCTGCCCGGCGCCCGAAACCGCGCCCTCTGTCTCACTCAGCGGGGCGTCCGCACTCTGAAGGAGGGCCTCCCCCTCTGGCGGCAGGCCCAGTCCCGCCTGGAGGAGCAGCTGGGGCAGGAGGGGGCCCGCTGGATCTACGAGGTGGCCGAAAAGCTCTGACCCATGTCATCCCGGCGCCGTCCGCGGCGCCTCCCACCGCCGCGGACGGCCGGGTACGGCAGGTCGGGGCCTTTCTTCCCCATAAATAGTGTATATACACGAAAGGAGAATGTATGATGATCATCACCCAGGAGAACAGCCAGGAGTACGGCGTTTTGGAGACCGCCCGGAGCATGTGCGTCGCCGCGCGCACCGCGCCAAAGACCAAGGGCAAGGACTACATCGTCACGCTGATCCTCACCGGCGAGGACAAGGACCGGCTGGCCGCCAAGACGGAAGAGGTGGGCTGGCGGGATCACGGCGAGGATGCCGTCTATTGGTTCGTACCGGATGCCGACGCCATCCGCCGGGGCGACGCGGTGGTCCTCATCGGCGCCAAGCGCAGCTTCCGGGGCGTGCCCAGCTGCGGCTTCTGCGGCTTTGCCGACTGCAAGGCCTGCGCGGCGGCGGGCGGAAAGTGCGCGTACAGCTTTGTGGACCTGGGGGTGGCCGTCTCCGCCGCCGCTCTGGCCGCCTCGGACGCCCGGGTGGACAACCGCATCCTGTGGTCGGCGGGAAAGGCGGCGGCCGAGATGGGCTATCTGGAGGGGGAGATCGACTGGCTGGCCATCCCCCTCAGCGTCAGCGGCAAGAACGTCTTTTTCGACCGGCGGCGGAGCAAGCGTTCCCCCCAGGCCAAGTAAAGGACGGGAGCCGCGAGAAGGTCTGTCCCCGAACAAAAGACCGCCCATTCCGGCGCTGTGCGCCGGAATGGGCGGTCTCAGTTTGTGAAAAACCTCCGTGAGACGGAACGCGTGCCGCGGCGGCCCTGGAGGGGGCGGGAGAGCTATTTCCCGGCCAGGAGCTTCCACAGCTTCTTCTGGTTGGGCATCATCCGCCGGGGCGAGGTCTTTTGGGCGTACCGCTGGGCCAGGGCCTGCCGGTCCTGGGGAGCCAGCAGGGGGGCCAGGGGGAGGCCGCAGCCCTCCATGGCCACCATGGTGAACTCCTCCGGCGGGGAGGACGGCTTGGGGTAGAAGAGGAGCCGTTCCAGCCCGCGGAGGGCGGCGGCCTGGGCCTCGGGGCCGGGACAGGCCTGGACGGCGGCGGCCAGGGCCTCGGCGCGGCTGGTCAGCAGGGGATGGTACTGGTCCATCAGGGCGTCCAGGCCGGGGTGGTAGCTGTGGCCGGAGAAGAGACTGGAGAGGGCGCCCCGGGGGTCCTCCGCCTGCCGGGCCTCCGGCAGGGCCTCCAGCAGGGCGTCAAAGCAGCGCTCCAGGAGCTCCAGCGCCTGGTCGGGGGTAAGTACGGTATCCATGGCGGTCCTCCTCAGGCGAAGTAGGCGGCGCCGCTTTCAAAGATGGGCTGGAACTTGTCCCCGGGGATGTTCTTGGCCAGATGGGGACCCCGGCGCTCCGAGTGGCCCATCTTGCCGAAGACCCGGCCGTCGGGAGAGAAGATGCCCTCGATGGCGCAGACCGAGCCGTTGGGGTTGGCGGCGATGTCCATGGAGGGCTGCCCCTTCAGGTCCACATACTGGGTGGCCACCTGGCCATTGGCGATGAGCCGGTCCAGCAGGTCCCGGGGGGCCACGAACTTGCCCTCGCCGTGGGAGATGGGGATGGTGTGGAGGTCGCCCACCCGGCTTTTCAGCATCCAGGGGGAGCGGACACTGGCCACCCGGGTGGTGACATACCGGCTCTGGTGGCGGCCGATGTCGTTGTAGGTGAGGGTGGCGCAGCGCTCGTCCATGGCGGGGCGGATCTCGCCGTAGGGCACCAGACCCAGCTTGATGAGGGCCTGGAAGCCGTTGCAGATGCCCAGCATCAGGCCGTCCCGGTTGCGGAGCAGGTCGTGGACGGCGTCGGTGAGCCGGCGGTTCCGGAAGAAGGAGCAGATGAACTTGGCGGAGCCGTCGGGCTCGTCGCCGCCGGAGAAGCCGCCGGGGAGGATCACCATCTGGGCCCCCTGGATGGCCTTCTCCAAGGCCTGGGCCGACTGGGAGAGGAGGTCGGCGTTCAGGTTCCGCACCACCACGATCTCCGGCTCGATGCCGGCGTGGAGGCAGGCGGAGGCGGTGTCGTATTCGCAGTTGGTGCCGGGGAAGACGGGGATCACCGCCTTGGGCCGGGCGGTCTTGTAGCGGCACACCGCAGGGGAGGGCTGGTCGCAGGAGAGGAGGGGCACGTCCCCGGCGGCGGGGGTGCGGGTGGGGTAGACCCCCTCCAGCACCCCTTCGGAGACGGAGAGCAGTTCGTCGATGGGGGCGATGTCGTTGGGGAGGGAGACGATGGGCTCGCTGGCGGTGTAGCCCAGCAGCCGGGCGCCGGGCACCGGGCAGTCGCACTCGGCCACGATGGCGCCGGGGGTGGTGACCCAGAAGGGGTCCCGGTCCAGCCGGGCGTCGGAGGTGAAGCCGACGCGGTTGCCGAAGGACATCTTGACCACCGCCTCGGCGCTGCCTCCGGCGGTGACCGCCCAGGCCGCCTTCACGTGGCCGGCCCGGCAGAGCTTGTGGAAGTCCACCCACAGGGCCTTCAGGTCGCCGTAGTCCCCGTCGTACTGGGGGTGGAAGAGGTAGACCGGGTGGCCGGCCTCCTTGAATTCGGGAGTGATGAGGTTGTCCGCCTTCTCCGGAGCGATGGCGAAGGAGATGAGGGTGGGGGGCACGTCCAGGCCCAGGAAGGAGCCGGACATGGAGTCCTTGCCGCCGATGGCGGCCACCCCCAGGCCGATCTGGGCGGCGAAGGCCCCCAGCAGGGCGGCGAAGGGCCTGCCCCAGCGGACGGGGTCGTCCCGCAGCTTCTCAAAGTACTCCTGGAAGGAGAGGTAGACCTTGGCGGGGTCGCAGCCGGCGGCCACCAGCTTGGCCACCGAGTCCACCACCGACACCCCGGCGCCGTGGAAGGGGTCCTTCTCCATCCACCGGGGGCGGAAGCCCCAGGCCATGACGGAGCAGGTGTCGGTCTCGTGGCCCGGGTCCACGGGCAGCAGGGCGGCCATGGCCTGGGCGGGGGTGGTCTGGGTCTTGCCGCCGAAGGGCATGAGCACCGAGGCGGCGCCGATGGTGCCGTCGAAGCGCTCCCCCAGGCCCCGCTGGAGGCCCAGGTTCAGGTCGGAGCACAGCTCCCGCAGGCCGGCCCCGGCAAAGGGGAGGCCCATCTCCGCCGGAGGCACCACCACCTTGGTGTGCTTGTCGGCGCCGTTGGAGGAGAGGAATTCCCGGGACAGGTCGGCGATGACGGCGCCGTTCCAGCGCATGACCATCCGGGACTCCTCGGTGACGGTGGCCACCACATAGGCCTCCAGGTTCTCGGCGCTGGCGGCGGCGATGAAGGCCTCCACGTCGCCCTCGGCCACCACCACGGCCATGCGCTCCTGGCTCTCGGAGATGGCAAGCTCGGTGCCGTCCAGGCCGTCGTACTTCTTCCGCACGGCGTCCAGATCGATGTCCAGGCCGTCGGCCAGCTCGCCCACGGCCACGCTGACGCCGCCGGCGCCGAAGTCGTTGCACCGCTTGATGAGCCGGGTGACGGCGGGGTCACGGAAGAGGCGCTGGAGCTTGCGCTCCTCGGGGGCGTTGCCCTTCTGGACCTCAGAGGCCATGGTATCCAGGCTCTTGAGGTCGTGGCTCTTGGAGG
>DXDV01000097.1 GCA_019115345.1 Candidatus Intestinimonas stercorigallinarum
GCCGCGGACGAATGTCCGCGGCCTTTTTTCTGTCCGGCCCGGCGGGCGGCCGCAGGCCGCCCCTACCCGAGCGCTTTTCCGTTTTCGTAGGGGCGGCCTGTGGCCGCCCGCCGACCCACGCCGCGACACCCACCACCCAGGCGGCGGCAGGATAGAACGCCCGCTTTTCTCTGTTCCGCCCCACATAGGCCGTAACGGCCGTGGCCGGTCCCCAACGGGGGCGTACAGACGCAAGCCGCCGCGGTGCCACGCAAACGGCCCCGGTCTTAAAAGCCCCTTTTTCTTTGGATCCCAAAAAACGTTTCTCTCGTCTCCACACCCTGAGAGACTCCCTCAGTCACCTTCGGTGACAGCTCCCTCAGAGAGGGAGCCAAAAGGCGCGCCGAGTCGTCGCGCCCCACACGCAGAAGAACCACACTTCCTCCCCCGTCATTCTGAGGCCGCAGGCCGAAGAATCCGTATCTCTCGTCCTTGGCTCCCTCTCCGAGGGAGCTGCCTCCGCAGGCGGCTGAGGGAGTATCCCTGTCACGCAAAAGGACGGAGAAAACGGATTCTTCGCTGTCGCTTCGTCCTCGCAAAGTCCGCTTCACTCTGTTTCCGCCTGGCGGCGAAAACGCGCTCCGCTCCCTTGCTCGTCCTCTCCCCACGAAAGGCGTTCCGCCTTTCGTGGGGGCCTCATATTTGCAAAGTCTGCGCTCCTCTGTCCACCCCCCCCAGCCTGGCGGAGCGGGCGTCCTTATCTCCCCTCTACCCCTGGCCGGAGGCGGGCCATGAGGAGCTCGTCGGCATACCGGCCGCTTCGGACGCAGGACATCCGCTTGCGGCCCTCGGTCTCAAAGCCCAGCTTCTCGTAGAGGTGGATGGCCCGCTGGTTGTCGGCAAAGACCTCCAGCTCCACCCGCACCAGCATGAGCCAGTTGTCGGCCAGGTCCAGAAGGGTCTTTAGGAGGGCGGCGCCCACCCCCATGTTCTGGTATGCCGTATGGACGAAGAGCCCCACGCTGCCCACGTGGCGCATCCGGGGGTTGGGGCACACCCGCAGGCCGGCGGTCCCGATGACGGTGCCGTCGGCCAGCACAGCCACGAAGTTGTGGTCGTCCGGGCCCATGGCCTGGAAACCGTCGATATTTCGCTCCACCCGCTCGGAGGGGAGCCCAAGGGTGTTTTCAAAGACGCCGGGCATCCTCCGCAGGATGTTGAAGCCCTCCATGTCCTCCAGGCGGGTGGGCCGGATCGTGTATTCCATGTCTTGCCGCTCCTTTCTCGCTCCGCCGGAGCCTCTATTTCCCCCACACCAGGGTGATGGCCTTGCAGCGGTTTTCGATCTTGGCCACCTGGGGATCGCCGCCGTACTCCCCGTCCAGGGTCCAGGGGAGGGGCTCGTCGGCGGTGACCGTCAGGCGGCTGGTGTGGAAGGCCTCCACCAGCCGGCTCTCCTCGTGGTTCTGGCGCACCAGAGTCACCAGGGCGTCCTGGAGGTCGGCCACGTTCCTGGGCTGGCGGACCAGCACCACCTCAAAGACCCCGTCGTCCAGGGAGACCTGCTCGGAGCCGAAGAGCTTGAACCCCCCCACCGAGTTGGTGTTGGTGACCATGCCGTAGATGAAGTCCCCCTCCAGGCTGCCGCCGTCGTGCTCCACCGTCAGGTGGCAGCCCCGGACCAGCCCCCCCAGCTTGGTGGCGCCCTCCAGCACGTAGGCCAGGTGGCCGAAGGCGCTTTTGAACTCCTGGGGGGTGTCGTAGCTCACGTCGGTGAACACCCCGAAGGCGGCCACGTAGACGAAGGTCCGGTCGTTGAACCGCCCCATGTCGCAGGGCCGGGGCGTCCCCTCCACGGCCACCGCCGCCGCCTTTTCCATCCCCCGGGGCAGGCCCAGGTTTTTAGAGAAGTCGTTGGTGGTGCCGGCGGGGATGTAGCCCAGCACCGGCGGGGCGTCCAGGGTCAGAAGCCCCGACACCGTCTCGCTGAGGGTGCCGTCCCCGCCGCAGCAGACGATGCGGTCATACCACCAGCCCTGCCGGGCGGCCACCCGGGTGGCGTCGGCCTTGCCCTGGGTGGGCCACACCGTCACCAGGTAGCCCGCCTTGGTGAAGGTGTCCACCACGTTGGCCAGGTGGGACTTGATGGCCCCCTTGCCCGCCTGGGGATTGTAGATGAAGAGCAGTCGTTTCATTTCAGATACCTCCGCCGGATGAGTTTCCTATTCTTTATGATACAGACCCGTTCCAAAAAGGCAAGACCAATTTTGTAAACAAATGTTTTGGAACGCTCTTGCATTTTTATGCGGAGAGGGCTAAACTACTGTTTTGACAGCCGTGTACACAAGGGAGTGTTTTCATGTACCTGCGCGCCTTCCGCGCCGCCTTTCCGGCCACGGTGCCGGTGCTGATGGGCTATCTGGCCATCGGCATGGCCTTCGGTCTCATGCTGGAGGCCATCGGATACAATTTCATTTGGGCCTTTTTCATGTCCCTCACCATCTACGCCGGCTCCGGCCAGTACCTGGGGGTGGAGCTGCTGGACACCGGGGCCGCCCTGGGCAGCGTGGCCGTCATGACCTTCATCCTGAACTTCCGCCACCTGGTCTACGGCCTGAGCATGCTCGAAAAGTTCAAGGGCATGGGACCCAGGAAGCTCTACATGATCTTCTCCCTCACCGACGAGACCTACGCCCTTCTCTCCTCCGCCCGGGTGCCCGAGCGGGTGGACCCCCACGCCTACTACTTCGCCATCGCCCTGCTGGACCAGAGCTACTGGATCCTCGGCTCGGTGCTGGGCAGCGTGGCGGGGGCCCTCATCGGCTTTGACACCACCGGCATCGACTTCGCCATGACGGCCCTCTTCCTCGTCATCGCCGTGGACCAGTGGCAGACCTACCGCTCCCACCTGCCCGTGCTGCTGGGCTCCGGGGTCACCGTGGTCTCCCTGGCGCTGCTGGGGCCGGACGCCATGCTCATCCCCGCCCTGTGCGTCATCGTGGTCAGCCTGCTCCTCCTCCGGACCAGGCTGGACGCCCGGGCGGAGGCCCAGACTGAAAAGGAGGCCGTCTGAATATGCCGCTCACCACCGGACAGGCCGTCGCCGCCATCGCCGTCATGGCGGCGGTCACCTTCCTCACCCGCGCCCTGCCCTTCCTCCTCTTCGACCGGGGAGGGACACCCCCCAAGGTGGTCCTCTACCTGGGCCGGGTGCTGCCCCCCGCCATCATCGCCATGCTCATCGTCTACTGCCTCCGGAACACCACCTTCGGTTTCGACGGCACTTTGGCCTCCTGCGCCGGCTGGCTGCCCCAGCTCCTCGCCGCCGCCGCCGTGGTGCTCCTCCACCTCTGGAAGCGCAACAACCTGCTGAGCATCTTCGGCGGCACCGCGCTCTATATGGTGCTGGTCCAGGCGGTGTTCGGCTGACCGGCTCCCGGTTTTGCCAAAAAAACAGCTCAAAAGCCCGGTCCATGCTTACGCATGGGCCGGGCTTTGCTTGTCGAAAAACCTCCGTGATGCGGCAGACGTGCCGCAGAGGCGCAGGGGAGCTCGAGGGGGCGGAAGCCCGCCTCGAATGGGATGCCATCCCCCGCGCTATGGTCTCACAGGCCGGACGGACCGGCGTCCTGAGGCGGGAAACCGGCGTCCGCCGGGGCGGTGGGCTCCTCCACCGGGGCGGCGGCGGGCCCCTTCGGGGCAGCCATCAGCCGCCGGGCGAAGAAGGCGGCGTCCAGCAGGCCGAAGAACAAAAAGGCAAAGCCCATCCCCTGCTGAAGGCGCTCCAGCAGCCTGAGGATGTAGTAGGTCCGGTTGAGGACCCGGTTGGTCACGTCGTAGATCTCGGTGTAGAAATCGGCGCCGAAGGCGATGTCCCGGTTGCTGGAGTTCCCCATGGCCACGGGTTCCTGGAAGAGGTAGACCAGCCCCACCAGAATGGCGGCCACGCCCACGATCAGCCCGATGATATCCCAAAGCCTTCCGCTCTTTCCAAGGTCCTGTCTCATCTGCGCGCTCCTTTCTCTCTGCCGGCTCAGCCCTTCACGTCAAAGGCGGCGATCATATCCAGGTCGATCTCCCCGTCCACCAGCTCGTAGGGCACCTCCACCGTATAGCCCGTGTCGGGATAGGTGCAGAAGATGTAGCCGTTCCGGACGGTGTAGGTGCCGGTGGCGCTGGTGCCCAGGCTGCTGCGCACCTCGAAATTGTCCTCCGCCCAGAACTCCAGCTCATAGGCGGTCATGTTCACGTAGCAGGACCAGTAGTAGCCGTTGATGAGGGACTTGACCAGGTCGGCGGTCTCCGGGTCGGCCTCCTCGTAGGCCAGCAGGGCCTGGTCGTACCCCTCCGGGTCCATGGCCCGGGCCATCGCCTCGCCGCTTTCAAAGTGCCGCACGTCGTCGGTGGAGAGAAGGAAGCGCTCACAGCCGGGCATCTGGTCATCGGAGAGGGTGATGGTCCGGCCCGGGGCCAGATCCCCCTCGGGGATGTAGAAGGTGGCCATCACCTTGACCGATTCGCCCACGTAGACGTCCTCGATATAGCTGCTGTAATAGTAGCTCTTGGCGTATCTGGCGGCGGCGGCGCTGTCGGCGTAGTGCTCCGACTGGTAGGTGTTGGCGTCGTTGATGGTCAGGTCGGTGTAAATGCTGTCCACCTTCAGGTTCTCCTCCCCGGCGGTCACGGTGTAGAAGAGATACACCATCCGGATGGGGCTGTCCTCGTCGTCCCGGTAGGAGTCGTCCACACAGATGCCGTCGATGGTCACATATTCGTTGCCGGCCACCCGCGTCTCCTCCGGCTCGGGTGTGGACTGGGCCGTCCCTCCGCCGCAGGCGGCCAGGCTCAGGACCAGGACCAGGGCCAGCGGCAGGCTCCACGCGCTTCGTCGGTTCATTCCCGTTCCCCCTCTCTCTGTCTCCTCAGGGGCGCCCAGGCGGGGCGTCCCTGCTCTGCCTGCATTATAGAATGACCGCCCCGGCAATACAATATCTCCCCGGCATAGTATTGCGGAGGCCGCCTCCCCGCGGCGGTATGGGCCAGATTACACGAACTTTACAGCAAAATGGAAAGATTTAATCTTCTTGTAACAATTGAGGATTTGATTGTTAACAACTCTGCGGTACCATAATACTCGCAAGAGACAGTTTCTTTTCATTTCATTGTATCCTCTTTCCTTTTGGCAGGGGCCGGACGTCAGGAGCAGGCGTCCGGTTTTTGCTGTCTATGGGGGATTTCCCTTGCATCGGCGGGGGACATGGGATACAATGGAGCTGGATCCAGGCCGCCTGCCGGCGGCGGAAAAGGAGGCCGTCATATGACATTTGAGGACATGTTCGCCCAGGTCAAGGGGCTCCTGGCCCAGGCCGACGCCAGCGGCATCGGGGAGCGCCTGGCCTACCAGTTCAACATCACCGGGGAGGCCCAGGGGACCTTCTACCTGGAGGTGAAGGACGGGGCCCTCCGGGTGGAGCCCTACGACTACCACGACCGGGACGCCCTCTTCACCTGCTCGGCGGAGACCCTCTTCAAGATCGCCTCCGGCCAGACCGACCCGGTGGCGGCGGTCTTTCTGGGCAAGCTGAAGGTGGAGGGCAGCATCGACAAGGCCCTGAAGCTCAAGTCCCTTCTCCCCTCCAAATAGGATGAGATAAACCCGCGGCGGATGACAGCATCCGCCACTCCGACGCCGTCAGGTTGATGGGCTCCTCCATGGGCCTTCCCTCCTTTGGTAAGTAATTGTCCACCTTCAGGATAACATGGAGGTAGACAGTTGTCAGCCTATTTTGAACGGCGTCCTTTTTGTCATTCTGAGCGACAGTGAAGAATGACAAAGTGGGGACGCTCAGAATAACGGAAGGAAGGGGGCGGCGCCGGGCCGGGCGGCCAAAGGCCGCCCCTACAAAGACGCCGCAAAGGTGGGGTAGGGGCGGCCTGCGGCCGCCCGCCGTTGCCATACGGGACCTGTTGGCGCGCCGGGTCGTCGCGCCCCACACAGAGAAGAACCACGCCACCACCCTGTCATTCTGAGCCGAAGGCGAAGGATCCGTACTCCCGTCCCTTTCCTGTTACGCAAAAAAGCGGTCCGCCGGATGGCGGACCGCTTTCTTATTTCGTTACCTGTCCTCCCGGAAGTAGGCGTTGCCCAGGGACGCGGGCGGCTGGTTCTCTCCCCGGCATGAGACATGCCGGGGGCCCCTTTGGGGCACTGCACATGCTCGGGGCAAATGAATTGCCCCTGCGCCAAGGTCCCGGCTGTGCCGGGACCCTTGTACGCGCTGACGCGCGGGTCGCTTGCGCTCCCGCGGGAGAACCAGCGGCAGGGCCGTTCCTTCCCTGCCCTATCTGTCCTCCCGGAAGTAGGCGTTGCCCAGGGACGCGGGCGGTTGGTTCTCCCGCTTTTTGCGCATGCTGACGGCCACCAGGACGATGACGGTGACCACATAGGGCAGGATCTTGTAGAGCTCGCTGGGGATGAAGGGGATCTGGAGGCGCATATAGAGGATCATCAGGCCGCCGAAGAGGACGGAGCCCCAGACGGCATTGAGGGGCCGCCACAGGCAGAAGATGACCAGGGCCACGGCCAGCCAGCCCTCGCCGGAGAGGCCCTCGTGGTTCCACACGCAGCCGGCGATGGTCATGATGTAGACCATGCCGCCGATGGCAGAGATGCCGCCGCCGATGATGGTAGCCAGGTACTTGCATCGGGTGATGTTGATGCCGGCAGCGTCGGCGGTGGCGGGGGACTCGCCCACGGCGCGCAGGTGGAGGCCCGCCCGGCTCCGGGTGAGGAACCAGGCCATGACGGCGGCGATGACCACGCCCAGGTAGACGAAGATGTTGTGGCCGAAGAGGATGGGCCCCACCAGGGGGAGCTGCCGCAGGGCCTCCGGGAAGGGAGAGCCGGAGAAGACGGCCTTCAGGTCGTTGCCGATGGCCACGTAGCCCCCCGCCTTCACACGCATGAACTCGCCGATGAACTGACCTGCGCCGGTGCCGAAGATGGCCAGGGCCAGACCGGTGACGTTCTGGTTGGCCCGGAGGGAGATGGTGAGGAAGGCGTAGATGAGGGCGCCGAAGGCCCCGGCCAGGAAGGCGAAGAGGACGGCCAGGGTCACGGCGGCCAGGCCGCTGGCCCCGGCGCCGGCGGCCTGCTCGTAGTAGTAGGCCGCGCCCAGGCCCACGGCCCCGCCCATATACATCATGCCCTCCACGCCCAGGTTCAGGTTGCCCGCCCGCTCGGACAGGACCTCGCCCACGGTGCCGAAGAGGAGGGGGGTGCCGTTGAGGACGGCGGCGCTGATGAGCAGCACCAGGAAGCTCTCGTTGAGGCTCATGCGCCGGTCACCTCCTTGTGGCGACCCCGGAGGATCACCTGGTAGTTGATGAAGAATTCACAGCCCAGCATGCAGAAGAGGATGACGCCGGTGATGATGTCGGAGATGGAGGCGGGGACGGCCATCCGGGTCTGGAGGGTGCTGGCCCCCTTCTCCAGCACCGCCAGGAGGACGGAGATGCCCACCATGGCGAAGGGGTGGAGCTGGGCCAGCCACGCCACGGTGATGGCGGTGAAGCCCACCCCGGCGGCCACCCCGGCGTGGAGGGTGTTGTCGGCGCCGGAGCACACCACGAAGCCCACGATGCCCGAGAGGGCCCCGGAGAGGAACATGGTCCGCATGACGATGCGGCTGACGTTCATGCCGGCGTACCGGGCGGTGTTCTGGCTCTCTCCCACCACGGCGATCTCATAGCCCTGCTTGGTGTACTTCATATAGAAGTACATGAGCACGGTGAGGAGGAGCACGATGATCCAGCCGCAGTGGACCCCCAGCACCTTGGGGAGGACGGCGGAATCGCCGAACTGGGGGATGATCTGGGAGCCGGGCCGGCCCTCCCAGGGGCCGCCCTGGAGGTAGTTGACGATGCCGATGGCGATATAGTTCATCATGAGGGTGAAGAGGGTCTCGTTGGTGTCCCAGCGGGTCTTGAAGAAGGCGGGGATGAGGGCCCACACGCCTCCGAACAGAGCCCCGGCCAGGGCCATGGCCGGCAGGAGCACCGGGGCGGGGAGGCTGTCGGCCCAGTGGAGGGCCAGCCAGGTGGCCCCCACGGCGCCGGCGGTAATCTGGCCCTCGGCGCCGATGTTCCAGAACTTCATCTTGAAGCAGGGGGCGATGGCCAGGGCGGTGCCCAGCAGGGGCACGGCGATGCGGGCGGTCTGCCGGATGGCCGTGGGCTTGCCCAGGGCGCCGGAGAGGATGGTGCCGTAGGCCGTGAAGGGGTTGTTGCCGATGAGGAGGAAGATGACGGCGCCGATGAGGAGGGCCGCCAGGAAGGCGGCTCCCCGGATGGCCCACATCTGTCCCCGGGGCATGGCGTCCCGCTTGGCCAGGCGGATGAGGGGCGCGTTGGTCTCATGCATGGCGTTCTTCCTCCTTTCCGCCGCCCACGTGGGTCATGAGGAGACCCACCTCCTCCTTGGTGGCGGTGCGGCCGTCCACCACGCCGGAGACCCGGCCGCCGCAGAGGACCAGCACCCGGTCGCACAGCTCCAGCAGCACGTCCAGGTCCTCGCCCACCATGAGGACGGCCACCCCCTTCAGCTTCTGCTCGTTGAGCAGGCGGTAGATGGTGTAGGAGGAGTTGATGTCCAGGCCCCGGACGGGGTAGGCCGTCATGAGCACCGTGGGGCTGGAGGCGATCTCCCGGCCCACCAGCACCTTCTGCACGTTGCCGCCGGAGAGCCGCCGCACCGGGGTGGACACCCCGGGAGTGACGATCTCCAGCTCCCGGATGAGCTTCTCGGCCAGCGCCTTGGGGGGCTTCCGGTCCACGAAGGGGCCGGGGCTGTCCTTGTAGGTCTTGAGCATCATGTTGTCCACCATGCCCATG
>DXDV01000098.1 GCA_019115345.1 Candidatus Intestinimonas stercorigallinarum
GCAGGGCCAGGACCAGCCCGGTCCATCGGTATGTCTTGCCCTTGGTCACGGTCATCCCTCCTCATAGGGGAGCAGGCCCAGGGCGGCCAGCTCCAGGCGCAGCTCCCGGCCCTCGGCCCGGCAGGTGGCCAGGCCCAGATCGTAGTCGGTTCCCGTCCAGTCGGCCTGGCGGAGCTGGGTCCGCCAGGAGGAGGCGTGGGAGAGAAAGTCCAGCAGGGGCTGGGCCGCCTCCTGGTCCAGGGAGGAGATGACCTGGCCCAGCAGGAGAAAGCTCTCCGCCTGTTGATTTTCCAGATAGGCCTCCAGCAGGCGCACCGCCCGCCGCCGGTCGGCCTCGGGATAGGGAGACTCCGGTCCCAGGCAGGCCTCCAGGGCTTCCGCCCGCTCCAGCAGGGCCGGCCGCAGCCGGGCGGGGAGGCCGCACAGGGCCTCCACAGCCTCCAGGGGGACGGGGGAGCCGGCCAGGTCCTCCGCCAGGGCGGCGGAGAGGCCCTCCGGCATCTCCAGGGAGAGGACGGGGGCCAGGGTCCGGTCCTTCCGGGCCAGCCAGTCCGCCCAGGCCGCCTCATCCCCCCGGAGGAGGGCGTCGTCCACCCCCTCCAGGAGGGTGGCCTCGGCGCTGAGCTGGAGGTCGGTCATGCCGGCGGCATAGAGGAGCAGGTTGACCAGCTGCCCGGCAGTCTGCTCCTCCTGGGCGGTGCGGGGATAGGCGCCCGGCCGGGCGGGCCGGGCGGTGAGCCAGCCGACCCCCAGGGCCAGGCAGACCGCCGCCGCCCCCAGGGGGAGGAGGAGCCGCCGTACCCGGGCCAGGGCCAGCCGGCGGCCCATGGGCCGCCAGCGCCCGGCCAGCAGGGGCTGGAACCGGCGCTGAAAGAGATGGTAGTTGCCCTGGCCGTCCTGCCACAGCAGGGCCAGCCGCCCGGCCAGCAGGGCGCGGACCATGGCGCCGAACCAGGCCTCGCCGTCGGCGGCGCCCCCCAGCAGGACCTGGGTCTGGCCCAGGTACCGGGGAAAGGCCCGGCGGGCGGACCGGCGGCGCAGGAGGGCGAAGCAGTCCTCCACCCGGCGGCAGGCCGCCGACGGGGAGAGCCAGCCCTTTTCCCCCATGCCGGCGGCCAGGAGGGGCAGCAGCACCTCCACGGCGAAGGCGGCCCGGACGCCGGCCTCCTCCCCGTCGGTCTCCCGGCAGGCGGACACCAGATCCCGGAGGTAGGCGTCCAGCAGGCCGGCGCCGTCCCGGAGGGCGTCGGGACCGGCCTGGGGGCGGTAGAGGGCGAGAAAGGCGGGATTCTGCAGCAGGGCCAGGGCGTCCTCCCCCTGAGGGGCGGGCAGGTCCCGGGCGGAGAGGAGGGCCAGCACCTCGCTCCGGCCCAGGGGCGGCACGGTCCGCTCCGGCAGGCCCAGCTGGGGCACGGAGCGCCGGGCGGCGGCCACCGCCCGGACGCCGCCCTTGGCCAGCAGGCCCCGCAGCTCCCGGCAGAGGGGCTTCAGGTCGCCGGCGGCCTCGTCCACCCCGTCCAGCAGCAGGAGGACGGGGGCCTCGCCGTCGGTGAGGAGCCGGGCCAGGGCGTGGTTGGCCCGGGTCCAGCCCTCCCCGGCGGGGAGGCGGAGCAGGGAGAGGATGGCCCGGTGAAGATAGCCCTCCCGGCCGTCGTAGCCGTAGAGGGGGAGGTAGACGGGGATGGGGTCCCGGGGACGGTAGGCGGCCAGGCCCCGGCGCCACAGGGCCTGGAGGGTCCAGGTCTTGCCCACGCCGGCCTCGCCGGTGAGGAGGCAGGAGCCCCCCTCCTCCAGGCTGCGGAGGAAGGCGGTCCGCTCCTGAGCGGGGGCCTCCGGGGCGGAGGCGGGGAGGGCCCGGAGCTGCCGGGCGCTGGCCTCCCACAGGGCGGCGGGGGTGACGCCGCCGCCGGTGAGCCGCTGTTCCAGCTCGGCCAGGGCGGCGATGAGCGCGTCGGCGGACTGGTACCGCTGGCCCGGCGGGGCCTTGAGGCCCCGGCGGAGGATGGCGCCGGCCTGGTGGAAGGCGGTGGCGGGGGCGCCGGCCAGGGCGGGGGCGTTCCCCAGGGCGGGGCCCCGCCGGCCCAGGTCGCCGGGCTCCGGGGCCCGGCCCAGCAGGCAGGCCAGGAAGACGGCGCACACCGAGTAGAGGTCGGAGGCCGGGCCCACCCGGTCCAGGTCCCGGAGACGGACCTCCGGGGCGGACCAGGGCTCCTTCAGGCTGAGGAAGAGCTCCTCCCGGCGCTCCAGCTCCCGGCGGCTCCAGGCGCTGTTGTAGTCGATGAGCAGGACCTCCCGGGCCGCCTCCGACCGGCCCCGGTCCAGGGGCAGGAGGAGGATGTTGTCGGGGCTCACGTCCAGATGGAGGAGCCCCTCCTCGTGGAAGGCCCGGAGGCTGTATAAAAGGGCGGTGAGCCAGCGGCAGAGCTTCACCGGGTCCATGGGCCCTCCCCGGTCCAGCACGGCCTGGAGGGTCTCCCCCGCCGAGTCCTCCTGGACGGTGTAGAGGGTGTGCCCGGCGGGGTAGGTGTTCAGGTTCACCGGCACCTTCCCCGCCCGGGCCCGGCGCATCTCCAGGTGGACCCGGTCCCCCCGGAGAAAGCTCTCCCGGTGGAGGTCGAAGAAATCCCGGGCCTGGGCGTCGACCACGAGGCCGCCGTCCGCCCCCCGGCGGATGCCCCCCTCGGGGCGCCAGGGAAAGAGCTCCCGGAGCAGCACCGGGTGGAGCTGGTCCGGCAGGGCGGCGTCGTCGTAGACGGCCCGGTAGGCCAGGGCGTTGGCCCCGCGGCCCAGATGGGAGACGATGCGGTAGGTGGTGCCGCCCAGACAGAGCCGGTGCTCCGGCGGCAGGGGTCTGCGATCATCCATGCCCTTCCCTCCTTATGGGGGGTCTCCCCCCTTGGACTCCAGTGTAGCATGGAGGTCCCCGCCGCCGTCCAAGTCCTGTCCGGGGAAGAGGGCGGTGAGGACGGCGGTGAGCCGGTCCCGCATGGCCTCCTCCTCGCCGTCGGACCGGAGGCTGTACAGGATGAGCCAGTCGAAGGGGTTCCGGGGGTCCAGGGGGCTCATGCCGCACTCGTGGAGCATGAGGTCCAGGTCCCAGGTGTGCTCCTCCAGCCGCTCCGCCGGGGAGGCGGGCTCCCAGCCCATGGCCTCGTCCATGGCCCCGTCGTCCAGGCCCTCGGTGACCAGGTACAACAGGAGGAGCACCTTCCGGGTCACGTCCAGCTTCCGGGCGCGCATGTTCTTGATGGCGGTGGCGTTGGGCCACAGCCGCTTCACCGCCTTCTGGG
>DXDV01000099.1 GCA_019115345.1 Candidatus Intestinimonas stercorigallinarum
GTCATCGAGACCGGCTACGGCATCTCCCTGCGCCCCCTGGCCCTCTTCGCCAACGAGGTCTACCGGGACTGCGACTGCTCCTGCTTCGAGGCCAAGTTCGCCGGGGACGACGCCGACCACTACACCGAGAAGGACAAGGCCCTGGCCGCCCGGATGCACAAGGCCATCACCATCATCCTCTTCAAGCTGGAGGGTCAGAAGATCCTGCGCAACCCCGGCTTCGGCATGGAGGACCGGCTGCTGCTGGACAAGATCGACTACGAGCACAAATGCATCACCATCAACGGGGTGAAGTACGACCTGGCCGACACCGACTTCCCCACCGTGGACCGGGAGCACCCCTACGACCTCTCCCCCGAGGAGAGCGACCTCATCGACCAGCTCACCGAGTCCTTCGAGCGCAGCGAGAAGCTCCAGAAGCACGTGCGCTTCCTCTACTCCAAGGGCGGGCTCTACAAGATCTTCAACGGCAACCTCCTCCTCCACGGCTGCATCCCCCTCACCGACGACGGCCAGATCCGCAGGTTCAGCATGGTGGGCTGCAAGGAGCTGGGCGGCCGGGCCTTCCTGGACCACGCCGAGGCGGTGGCCCGGCAGGGCTACTACGCCAAGCCCGGCACGCCCGAGCGCATCGCCGGCCAGGACTTCCTCTGGTTCCTCTGGTGCGGCCGCAACTCTCCCCTCTTCGGCCGGCAGCAGATGACCACCTTCGAGCGCCGGCTCATCAAGGACGAGTCCTCCTGGGCCGAGCCCAAGAACGCCTACTACACCTTCTACAACGACCCCGCCGTGTGCGACATGCTCCTGGCCGAGTTCGGCCTCAGCGGCCCCCACTGCCACATCATCAACGGCCATGTGCCGGTGAAGTCCAAAAAGGGCGAGAGCCCCTTCAAGGGCGGCGGCAAGCTCATCGTCATCGACGGCGGCTTCTGCCGGGCCTACCAGCCCACCACCGGCATCGCCGGCTACACCCTCATCTACAACTCCAACTGCTACCGCATCGTCTCCCACAAGCCCTTCTCCGGCAAGCAGGAAGCCATTCGCGAGAACCGGGACATCGCCTCCACCTCCGAGATCTTCGAGCGCATGGAGACCCGGGTGAAGATCTCCGGCACCGACATCGGCAGCAACCTCCAGCAGCAGGTGGACGACCTGAAGGCCCTCCTCCGTGCCTACAAGATGGGCGAGGTGCTGGAGGACCACAGAGAATAAGGATTTTTTGTCCTCCGACGCCGCCAACATCTTCGGAAGCGACAGCGCCCCCTGTCCGCCTATGGCGGACAGGGGGCGCTGTTCATTTCTTATGGTTTGACGGGGCCCATGCATCCCGGGATCTTCGGACGGCGCTTACTCCCCCGCCGCCCGCAGGATCACCGTGTTTTCCGGAAGCACCCGGCGGATGAGCCGCTCAATGCTCTCCTCCGACAGGCTGCACAGGCAGGCCACCGCGTCCCGGCGGGCCACCTGCCGCTCCAAGGCCAGTTCCTCCGTCAGGAAGGACTCCAGGAGCGTGCACTTGGTATAGAGCTGATTGGCCGCCCAGACGCCCTCCTCGGTGAGCTGGACCCGGCCATAGTGCCGCTTGCTGATAAGCCCCTCACCGGACAGCACCCCCATCATGTGGACCACGCTGGCCGGAGAGACCCCCAGCGCCCGGGAGATGTCCACAGAACGGACCGGGGCGCCTTCGCCGCTGAGCTCGTAAATGGTGAGCAGATACCGTGTAGCCGCCGCAGACATGCCCATGTTCCCCGCCTCCTTTCTCGATTACGCCCCGGCGAAGCCGCCGCCGAAGGCGATGCAGCGCTCCAGACCCTCATCGTCCGGCGTCTCGTTGACCATCAGGCCCTCGCCGCCGTAGAGGACGGCGCCGTCCCGCTCCGACCGGTCCCACCAGTCCCGCATCCACTGGCCGTCGCCCCAGCCGTAGGAGCCGAAGAGGGCCACCTTCTTGCCCGAGAGCTTGCCCTCGATGCTGGTGAAGAAGGGCTCGAACTCGTCCTCCTCCAGCACCTCGGCGCCCATGGCCGGGCAGCCCAGTGCCAGCAGATCGCAACCGGTGACGTCGGCCTCGGAAGCCTCGGAGACGGTCATCAGCTTGACCTCCGCCCCGGCGGCCTCGGCGCCCTGGGCGATGGCCTTGGCCATGGCCTCGGTGTTGCCGGTTTGGGACCAGTAGATAATCGACATCTTGCTCATGATTCAATTCCCTCCATATGTAATTGAAGTGATGGAATACGCTTTGCAATGGGCCGCTCGCCGCGGGCCGGCCCAGTCAGGCCGCCTGAAAGACCTGCTCCAGGGACATGCCCATGGCCAGTCTGGCGCACAGGCTTCTGCGGCAGCGGTCATACCGCCGGAACATGGCCCGGGCCCGGTCCACGTCGGAATAGACCTTCCAGTAGCCGCACAGCTTGCAGTTCCGGCCCCGGTGGCGCTGGAAGCCCTCCACGTCCTCGGGGGGATACCCCAGAAAAAGCCCGATCTCATGGGGGAACTCCGCCTCCGTCCGAAGCCGCTCTCCCAGCCGGTCCAGCATGGTCTCCACCGCTGCGCCTACCGGGTAGCCGTCCCCCCGCAGCAGCTTTGCCGCCAGGGGCAGACGGAACTCCCGCTCCAGCAGCGCCGGCCGGTAGACCAACAGCAGCAGCGCGTCGGGGTTGGGGCCGTCCATGGTCCGAAAGGCCACCCCTCTGGGGCCAAACAGCCGCCGGTATTCCTCCAGGCGTATCTCCAAATCGGGGAATTCCGTCCGGGAAAGGGAGACGAGGTTGGCCGGCTTGAGTCCCGCCAGCGCGGGCGCGCAGTGATAGGCCAAAATCTGATCCAAGGTGCGTTCCATAGGCAGGTATTCTCTCCTTTTGGTTAGCTTTCGCTAACCTTTTGCCAAAAAGCAACGGGGCGGCGCCCCGTTTCCGTTTTGGTTAGCTTTCGCTAACTGTTTGGAGAATAACACATTTCCTCTCCCCTGTCAAGAGGAAATCCAAAAAAATCTGCCCGCCGGTGGTCCGGCGGGCAGATCAGTTTGTCGAAAAACCTCCGTGAGACGGCAGGGGTGCCGCAGAGACGCAGGGGAGCTCGAGGGGGCGGCAGCCCGCCTCAAGTGAGATCACATCCCCCGCAGCCCTTGCCTTGCAAGGGCTGCGGCGAGCAAAGCGAGGACTTTTCCGCCCTGGAGAGGGCGGGAAAGGAACGGGATGCAGGCTCAGCCCTCGCCGGCGCCCTGATTGGGAAGAATATGGGCCTTCAAACGGGAGAAGGTCTCCTCGCTGATGTCGTGCTCGATGCGGCAGGCGTCCTCCGCCGCCACCTCCGGGCTCACGCCCAGCGCGGTGAGCCACTCGGTGAGCAGGCGGTGCCGCTCGTAGATCCGGGAGGCGATCTCCATCCCCGCGTCGGTCAACGTCAGCAGTCCGTCCCGGTCCATGGATACATAGCCGTTCTCCCGCAGCAGGCTCATGGCCCGGCTCACACTGGGCTTGGAGTAATTCAAGTGGTGCGCCACATCAATGGAGCGCACCGTCCCCTTCTTTTCCCGAATGGCCAGAATGGCCTCCAGATAATCTTCCGCGGATTCTTGGATCTTCAACAGGCTCCCTCCTAAATTCAGCCCCGCCGCCGCGGCTTGCCTCCATGCGCGACGGCGCCGTCAAACCGCTGGGATTCCTCCACCCGGACGCCGGCGCTCCGACAGCAGACCGGCCCAGGACCATCCATAAATTTGTTTTCATTCTAGCACAGTTTTTCCACCGTTACAAGCCTTAGAGAAGGGCTCTTCCCCAAATTGGGGGCGCGCAGCCCGGCCATGGCCCCGGAAATCTTCGGTTTGGGCTTGACAGCGCAGGTTAGCGGTGTTAAACTAACGTCAGCAATGGTTAGCTTTTGCTAACCAATTATGACACTGACAAACCATACGGCAAAGGAGAGGTGATCGCTCATGCCACTGACGATGGCGCCCCGGGGTTCCGCCGCGACGGTCAAGAAGATCAATGGGAAGGATGAGATCCGCCGTTTTCTGAAAAGCCTCGGCTTTGTGGAAGGCGAGGTGGTGACGGTGGTCTCCGAGCTGGGAGGAAACCTGATCGTCAGCCGAAAGGACACCCCTGTCGCCCTCAGCAAGCATATGGCCAGCCGGATCTTGGTCTGACAGGCGGGGCTTCCCCCGCCCAAATCGCCATCGGTGCTCTTCCGTGGGAGCAAAAAAGGAAAAGCGCATGGGTCCCGACGCGTCGGGGTCCATGCGCTTTGTCTGTCCGGCGTATTCCGGCGGGGGCACATCCCCGGCCTTATTGCAGGCCCAGGGGGATGATGGAACAGTAGTCCTCAATGGAGCCGTTGTTCTGGAAGCATTTAAGGATCTCTTTTCCGATGGGATGGAGCTCCGGCACGTCGAAGGCGGAGAGCTCCTTGGCGAAAAAGTCGTAGAGGATCTTGGCGCCCTTGTCGTAGCCCTCGTCCCCCAGAGTCTCCTGCCGCTCAGGGCGGAGGAAGCGGGAGCTGATCTGCTGGCCGTCCACCTTCATCTCCTTGAGGGCGTAGCCCAGGAGGGGACAGCGGGCGGGGACCAGCCGGTCCATCTTCATATTGACGCCGCCCCGCCGGGCCAGATATTCCCGGGCGATCCACTCGGCGGCGAAGCCGATCTTATAGGCCCCGATGTGCTGGTTGGGGATGAGCACATACTTGGTGTTCTTGCACCGGAGGATCTGCTCCAGGAGGAGGTTGGCCTGCTTCACCCGCAGGCCGGTGGCAAAGGGCCAGTAGGAGCCCACGCCCTCGCTGGCCAGCTTGGCGCTGCCGCTGATGCTGGGGTTATTGAAGCCCCGGGGGGCCACCAGCCGCCACAGCCAGGCCAGGGCCGGCGGGATGATGCCCATGAGGCCCAGGATGCCGTAGCTGGGGTGCTCATTGGTGGCGGGAGGCATGCGGACGCCGAAGCTGCGCACATCCACCTCCACCGGCTTGTCGGCAATGTGGGGGATGAGCCGGCGGGGAATGATGACCCGGGGGTTGGGGCAGGGCTTGCCGTCGGAGTCCAGGGTGTGCTCCCACAGCAGGCAGGTGGAGCGGGGCACTCCGTCGATGTTGAAGAACATAAGGGGCTCCTTGGTGTGGATGGAGATGCGCTCATAGAGGGGGTCGGCGCCGTACTCGGTGATGCCGTCCACCCGGATGAACCAGCCGTCCTCGCCGTCGGTGAGGGCCAGCTTGCCGCTGCGGGGCTGGTAGCTGGGCTGGCACATGGCCATGTCGTCGGTGACGGGCTGGATGGTACAGGTATCGCTCATGCTGATATAGGTCTTTTCATTGGTCTCGATGTTGACGCCCAGCAGCACCCGGCCGTCGGCCACCCGGGGCACATCCTGGAGCAGCTCGCTCTTGCCGCCGCCGGAGGCGCCCTCGTGCATCATGACCATCTCGTTTTCGTAGGGGGTGATGACCCGGGCGGCGGAGGCATGGGCGGTGATCCAGCCCTCCCGCTCACCGATGTCCAGCAGGACGCTGTAAATGCCCTTCTTGGCGGAGGGACCGGGGTAGAGGTTGTAGGAAAAGACCTCGTGGAGGTCGCTGTGACGGCTGTGGACCACCACCTGCCGTCCCTCGAAATGGGTGTGCCGGAAGGGGGGCGCCACGTAGACGATGGCGCGGGGCTTGAAGTGCTCCACCTCCCTGGCATTCACAAATGCCTGGAGCTCCGCCAGGGCAAAGGCAAAGAAGGCGGCGTTCCGGGGGCAGACCAGGATGGAGTCGTAGCCGTACTGGTAGCCGCCGGCCTTGAAGGGCACGATGATCAGCTCCTGGCGGGTGAGCCACTGGTAGGTCTCCTCCCGCAGGCGGTCAAAGTCGTACCCATAGACGTCCTCAAAGCGGGGCTTGTCGGTGGGCTGGTCGTCGGCGATGCGCATGCAGTCCGGGTCCCGGCGGCGCATATAGTCCTCCATGTAGTTCACCACGGCGCCGTTTTTGCAGCGCACCACGGTGGCTTCCTTCACGGACTTGCCGTTTACATCGTAGAGGACCTCGATCTTGTCGGTGTGCTCATTGCCGAAAATAAGCTCGTAGAGGGTCTCCTTACTGTCGGGCACGATCACGCTGGGACTGTTGTTGATGATCTTGGTCAGCTCCGGCGTAAATGTAAATTTTTCCAGCAAAACATTCATTAGAACAGTGCCTCACTTTCTTTCCGCTCCGATCTGTCCATCGAAACAAGATATTATTTCTATTTGTAACTTTACAGGAGAAACCCTGCTTTGTCAAGGGGCGGGCATCGTTCCGGCCCTTCGGACCGCGCCGCCCCGCCATTTCCCTCATCTGCCTTTTTGCAATTTTCCGACCTTCAGGTTTCAAAATCAGCGGCAGAACGCCTGTATGCTTGCCGCTTGAGAACAAACCGCGCTCTTCTTCAATTTCATCCCCTGTTGTCCCCGTTCACTCCAGCGAGTGACCGCACCGCTTTTCTTGTACTTGCATATAAACTGTTGTCTTTAAATGATCAAATCTTTGGATCTGCTGCCGACCCTTGCGATCCCCCTGGCTGTCAAACCAGACGCCGTTGTTGGCAATGCGCTCAAGATTGTCCAAAACCGCGATGCTCTCTACCGGTACAATTCCGTTGCCGGCTGGTGACAACATCTTATTCAGAGAGGCCGGGGTAATCTTTAGAACATATTCTTCTCTGTTGCGGGTGACATTGCTGGCCGGGAGATAGGCGGCGCTGTTCTGATCCAGGCCCAGGCGTTTGCGCGCTCTGGCGATGGCCTCTTTCCGCAGCGTGTTCCCGTTCTGGGGCAGAACGCCGCCATTCTGCGCCGCCACATCCTGCATGGACAGGTTGATGATGGGGACCATCGGCAGTTCCACATTCTGCGGCCGCTCCGCCCGGTATGTCCCCGCCTCCCCTGTGGAGGCGGTTTCTGTTTGCCCCGCCACGGGCAGCTCCTCCACCCGCCCTGGGCCTCCTGGAGCGGGTTTCCGTGTTTAAATCCGTGTACATTTTTTGCGTTTTAACTGCACACGACCCGTTCCCAAAAATTACAAAACAGCATCGACAAAAACGCCGCAAACCATTGGAAACAAAAGAAAAAATCCCGCAGCCATGCGGCTGCGGGATTTTTTGATTGGAGCAGGTGAAGGGAATCGAACCCTCGTGTTCAGCTTGGGAAGCTGACGTTCTGCCATTGAACTACACCTGCAAATCAAATCGACTTGAATAGTGTAGCACAGATATTTGATTTTGGCAAGAGGGAATTTGCGTGTTTGAGGTTTTGTCCGGCTTAGCGCCCATCCAACCGCCGCCAGGCCGATTTACAAACACCGAAATTTTGCCTCCGGGCAGGCATCCAGGGCCAGGGCCTCGAACCGCCGCTGGTCCTCCTCGCTCCGGAAGGCCGACCTGGGCAGCAGGAGGTAGCCCTCATCCCCTCGGAACAGGTAATAGAACTCCTTCCCCCGCCAGAGCCTTTTGAGGTCCCAGTCCAGCAGCACCGCCGTCTTCTCGTCCTGCCGGGCCATGTCCTCCCGGCTGAAGAGAAAGGAGACCCGAGCGCCCAGCTCCGGATTTCGGTCGTAGATCCGTCCCGGCTTCACCACATACAGCCAGCCGCCGTAGCCCGCCACCATCACGGAGAGGACCACCAGCAGGGTGTTGAGGAAGCTCATCCGCTCCATCAAGATCCCCATGACCGCGGAAACTGCCAGGGCAATGAGGATGAACAGCACCTGGACCCAGCTCACCAGATGGCTCTTGCGCAGATAGCAGCGCACCGCCCGGACATACTCCGCCCGGCTGAGGGAGAAGGTGACCCGCACCTCCCTCGTTTCTTCGTCCTGTCTCATGCCAACCCCCGTTTATAGGCTGCGGCGGCCTCCAGAAGCTCCCCCGCCCCCGCCAGCATGGCGGGCGTGAGGTGGGCGCCTCCAGTCAGCCGGGCCAGCTCCTCCCGGCGGCGGCCGTCCTCCAGCCGCTCCACCGCCGTGTAGGTCCGCCCATCCCGCTCCCCCTTCTCCACCGAGAAGTGGGTGTCCGCCATGGCGGCGATCTGGGGCAGATGGGTGACGCAGAGGACCTGCTTCCGCCGGGCCACCTGGGCCATTTTCTCGGCCACCTTCTGGGCCGCCCGGCCGCTGACGCCGGTATCCACCTCGTCAAAGACCAGGGTGGTCACATCGTCGTTCTCCGCCAGCACGTTTTTCAGCGCCAGCATGATCCGGGAGAGCTCGCCCCCAGAGGCGATCTTCTGGATGGGCTTTAAATCCTCCCCCACGTTGGCCGACATGAGAAAGCGCGTCTCGTCCATCCCCGTCTCGTCCATGGCGTACTCCCCCGCCTTGGGGGCAAAATCCACCTGGAAGCGCACCTTGGGCATGTCCAGCTGCCGCAGCTCCTCCTGGATGAGGGCCTCCAGGGCGGCGGCGGCCTTCCGCCGGGCGGCGGTGAGCTCCGCCCCCTTCTCCCTCGCCCGTTCCAGGGCGGCCGCCAGCTTCTTTTCCAGCCGTGCCAGGGTGTCGCTGGAATCCTGGATCTGCTCCAGCTCCACCCTGCACTTGGCCAGGTAGTCCAGCATATCCTCCACAGTAGCGCCGTATTTCTTCCGCAGGCGGTAGAGCACATCCAGCCGGCTCTCCAGCTCGTCCAGCTCCCCCGGCTCAAAGTCCAGGCCGTCCCGGAGGTCCCGGACCAGCTCGGAGACATCGTCGGCGGCACAGCGCAGCTCTGTGAGCCGCTGGACCAGCTCGGCCGCCTCGTCGCTGACTCCCTGGACGCTGGAAAGGGCCTGCTCCGCCTCCATGATGAGGGAGACGGCGCCCTCCCGCTCCTCGTCTCCGGAGAGGGCCATGTGCGCCCCCTCCACCGCCTCGATGAGCTTTCCGGCGCTGCGCAGCACCTTCCGCCGCCGGGTGAGGGACTCCTCCTCCCCCGGCTTCAGCTCCGCCCGCTCCAATTCACCGATTTGGAAGGTAAGGCTGTCGAGCCGCCGGGCCTTCTCGGCCTCGTCCATCTCCAGGGCGGCCATCTCCCGCCGGAGGGCGGCCATCTCCTCGTAGGTGGTCCGGAAATCCGCCCGAAGCCCTTCCAGCCCGCCAAACCGGTCCAGATAATCCAGGTGGCAGGCGGGATCCAGGAGCTGCTGGCCGTCGTGCTGGCCGTGGATGTTCAGGAGCTGCCGTCCCAGGGTCCGGAGCTGGGAGACTGTGAGAGGACGGCCATTGAGCCGGCACACGTTTCGGCCGTCGGCCAGGATCTCCCGCTGGAGCAGCAGCTCACCGTTCTCATCCGGCCCCATGCCGTTTTCCACAAACCAGGCCAGGTCGGGCAGGCAGGTGAACTGGGCGCTCACCACCGCCGACTGCGCGCCGGTGCGGATGAGCTCCCGGGAGGTCCGCTCCCCGATCACCGCCCCGATGGCGTCCACCACAATGGATTTGCCCGCGCCGGTCTCGCCGGTGAGTGCGTTGAAGCCGGCGTCGAAGCGGATGTCCGCCGCCTGGATCACCGCGATATTTTCAATATGGAGCAGCGAGAGCATCCTCTCCACCTCCCCGCCTTACTGAAGCATCTTGTGGATCTCGTCGCAGAAGGCCTCGGCCTTCTCGCTGTCCCGCATGATCAGAATGGCCGTATCATCCCCCGCCAGACTGCCCACCAGGTCGCTGATCTCCATGCCGTCAATGGCGGCGCAGGCCGCCGAGGCAAGCCCGGGCATGGTTTTGAGGACCACGATGTTCTGGGCCCGGTCAAAGGAGGTGACGCCCTCCTTAAAAATGGTCCGCAGGCGTCCGGCGATGTTCATGCTGGTCTTGCGGCCGGAGACGGCGTATTTATAGGTTCCGTAGCCGGTGAGCTCTTTGATGAGGTGGAGCTCCTTGATGTCCCGGGAAATCGTCGCCTGCGTGGAGGTGACCCCTCTGGCCTTGAGTTCGGAGAGGAGCTGGTCCTGAGTCTCCACATCCACGTCCTCGATGATCCGCAGGATCTCGGCCTGTCGCTTGGATTTCATACCCTTATCACGCCTTTCCTAATTTTTGATCGATGATCTCGTAAAAGCTCCGGTCGGTGAGCCGGGCCAGCCGGGTCACGCTCCGGGAGCGGCGCACCTCCACCAGGTCGCCGCCGCACAGCTTGAAGGCCCGTCCGCCGTCCACAGACAGGTAAGCGGTTTTCCTTGACAGCTTTCCCATGCGCACCGACACCACCCGATCCCGCCCCATCACCAGGGGCTTGGCCTGCAGGGAGTGGGCGCAGATGGGGGTGACCAGGATATTTTCCGCCGTGGGCTCCACGATGGGCCCCCCAGACGACATGGAATAGGCCGTGGAGCCGGTGGGTGTGGCCAGGATCACCCCGTCGCCGGAGAAGGAATAGATGGGCACACCGTCCCCCCGGACGGTGAGGTCGATCACCCGGGCCACCGCCCCCTTGGTGATGACCGCGTCGTTGAGGGCGACGTCCCGGAAGAGGACCTCCCGCCCCCGGCGCACCGACACATCCAGCATCATCCGGTGCTCAATGGTGTACTTCCGCTCCGGCAGCCGGGCGAGCTTTTCCAGCTCCCCCTGCTCCAGCTCCGCCATAAAGCCCACGCTGCCCAGGTTGACCCCCAAAATGGGGATGCCGTGGGCGTTGGCGTCCTTGGCCGCGTGGAGGATGGTCCCGTCGCCGCCGAAGCAGAGGAGGAGATCGGCGCTTTTCAGCTCCTCCTCCATATTCTGATAGGCCTGACCCTTGGGGAGCTCCACATGTCCCCCCTGCTCCAGGGAAAAGGGCAGGCACAAAGCCGTCTCCACGCCCCCCGCCCGGAGAATGTCCCGAGCCCGCAGGGCCGCCTTCAGACCCCGGTCCCGGTAGGGGTTTGGGCTGAGCACCACCTTCATGGATGCCGCCCCCCCTCCAGCTGGGCGTGGGATTCGTTCACCAGAGCGGCCAGATCCCCCTCGTAGGCGGGGCCGGCGCCCGCCTTCAGATGCCCCAGGTATTCAATGTTTCCCTCCGGCCCCCGAATGGGTGAAAAGGTCATATCCTTTACAGAAAAATCCGATTCGGCAGCGTGGCGCAGGAACTGCTCCAGCACCTCCAGGTGGACCTTGGGGTCCCGAACCACGCCCTTCTTTCCCACCTTTTCCCTGCCCGCCTCGAACTGGGGCTTCACCAGGCAGACCACCTGGCCCTCCGGCCCCATCAGACCCCGCAGGGCGGGGAGAATGAGCCGCAGGGAGATGAAGGAGACGTCCACGCTGGCCAGATCCAGCCGCTCGGGGATCTGCTCATGGGTGAGGTAGCGGGCGTTGGTCCGCTCCAGCGCCACCACGCGCGCGTCGGTGCGCAGCTTCCAGGCCAGCTTGCCGTAGCCCGTATCCACAGCGTAGACCTTGGCCGCGCCGTGCTGGAGCATGCAGTCGGTAAAGCCCCCGGTCGAGGCGCCGATGTCGGCGCACACCATGCCCGTGAGGTCCAGGCCAAAGACCTCCATGGCCTTGGCCAGCTTGAGACCGCCGCGGCTCACATAGGGGATGGCCTGGCCCCGGACCTCGATCGCCGCCTCCTCCGAGACGGAGGTCCCCGCTTTGAGCACCTGCTGCCCATCCACGTAGACCCAGCCGCCCATGATGTCCGCCTGCGCCCGCTGGCGGCTCTCCGAGAGCCCCCGTTCAAACAAAAGCACATCCAAGCGCTTTTTACTCATGCCTCCATACCTCCATCGCCGCCTCAAAGAGGGATCGGCTGTCCAGTCCGCACAGCTTCCGAAGCTGGGCCACGCTGCCCTGGGGCAGGAAATCCGCCCCGGCAGAGCACAGCCGCACCGCCCGGGGCAGTATGCCCCGCTCCGCCAGACCGGCGCACAGCCGCTCCCCCACGGAGCCGGTGGCGGCGCACTCCTCCGCCACCAAAAGCCGCCCCGTTTTTTCCACCGACCGGCAGATGGGCTCCAGATCCAGGGGGCACAGCCGGTTGATCTTGATGATCTCAGGGCGGCAGCCCGCCTCCTCCAGCTGTTCCGCCACGGCCAGAATATCAGGATAGGTGGCTCCATAGCTGACAAGTGTGATCCCTTGCCCCTCCTTGGCCACCACCACAGGGACGACTCCCGCATCCCCATGGTAGGCCCCCTCGCCGCCCCGGGGATAGCGCAGGGCCACAGGGCCGCCGCAGTTCAAAACAGCGTGCCGCAGCATGGTGCGCACCTCGGCGAAGCTGGAGGGGGCGTACAGGGTCATGCCCGGCACCGTGGAGAGATAGGCCACATCGAAGAGCCCGTGGTGGGTCTCCCCGTCCTCCCCCACCAATCCTGCCCGGTCTATCCCCAGCACCACATGAAGCCCCAAAATGGCCACATCGTGGAGGAGCATATCGTAGCCCCGCTGCAAAAAGGAGGAGTAGACCGCGAAAACCGGGATGCAGCCCTGCTTTGCCATCCCCGCCGCCATGGAGACGGCGTGGCCTTCGGCGATGCCAACGTCAAAAAAGCGGTTGGGGAACTGCTTTTCAAACTCGGTAAGGCCGGTCCCGTCCCGCATGGCCGCCGTGATGGCGCACACCCGCCGATCCCGGGCGGCCAGCTCGCACAGCGCCTCGCCAAAGGCGCCGGAATAGTTCGGTCCGGCAGGGCGCAGGGGCTCCCCCGTCTGAACGCAGAAGCGGGAGACGCCGTGGTAGTCGTCCGGATCTCGCTCCGCAGGCGGATAGCCTTTCCCCTTTACAGTCCTTACGTGGAGCAGCACCGGGCCGTCCAGGTCCCGGGCGTAGCGGAGGAGCCGGGTCAGCCCCCGGACATCGTGACCGTCCACCGGCCCCAGATAGGTAAAGCCCATGTCCTCGAACATGCTGCACGGGAGCAGGGCCTCTTTGACGGCCGTTTTGACCTGATGGGTCACCCGATAGATGGCCCGGCCGCCGGGCAGCACCGACATGGCCTTCCGGTAGCCCTTTTTAAAGCGCAGATATTGGGGCTTGAGCCGCTGGTGGGCCAGATGCTGGGCCACGCCTCCCACGTTCTTGGTGATGGACATGCCGTTGTCATTCAAAATCACCAGCAGCCGCTCCCGGCTCAATCCGGCGTTGGAGAGTCCCTCATAGGCAAGGCCGCCGGTGAGGGCGCCGTCGCCGATGAGGGCGATCACATGGTAGTCCTCCCCCATCAGGGTCCTGGCCCGGGCCATGCCCAGGGCCACCGACACCGAATTGGAGGCGTGCCCGGCGATGAAGGCGTCGTGGCCGCTCTCCTTGGGCTTTGGAAATCCCGACAGGCCGCCGAAGGACCGCAGGGTCTCCATGGCGCCCCCCCGGCCGGTGAGCATTTTATGGATATAGCACTGGTGTCCCACATCAAAGACCAGCCGGTCCCGGCCCGTGTCAAAGACCCGGTGGAGGGCCACGGTGAGCTCCACCACACCCAAATTGGAGGCCAGATGCCCGCCTGTCCGGGAGACCAGGTCCACCACACCGGAACGCAGTCGGGCGCAGAGGGCCTCCGCGTCCCCGTCGGTCATCGTCTTCAGTTCCGGGATCTCGTCAAATTCGAACAAAACAAACCATACCTCCCAATGGGCAGACCTGGATTCACACCACCAGCACAGCCCCAAACAGGCCGATGGCCACCCCCAGCGCCGCGCCGGCCAGCACCTGGATGGGCGTGTGGCCCAGCAGCTCTTTCAACGGTCTTTCGGAGGGCGTCCGCTCCCCTTCCGGCTGCTGCTTGAGCAGCCGGTTGAGGATCTTGGCGTGCTCCCCCGCCGCCCGGCGGATGTTTGCGGCGTCATACATCACCACGATGGCCAGGACCGCGGAGAGAGCGAAGAGGGCCGAGGACCAGCCGCAAAGCCTGCCCGTGGCGCTGGCGCAGGCGCAGACAAAGGCGGAGTGAGAGCTTGGCATCCCGCCGCTGCCCAAAGCCCGCTCCAGATCCAGCCGCCGCTCCCCGAGAAATTGCAGCAGCAGCTTGATGAGCTGGGCGGCCGCCCAGGCCGCCACCGCCAGAATAAGGATCCAAATGCCCATCCGGCGCTCGATCAAATCATATCCCATGGCGTCAGTTCTCCCGTCCCGCCAAATCTTCCGCCAGCCAGCGGAGGAAGGCGGAGCGCTCCGCGCCGAAGGGCGCCAGAGCCGCCACCGCCTCTTCGGTCAATTTCTCTACCAGCGCCCGGCATTCGTCGATCCCCAGCAGTGAGACAAAGGTGGTCTTTTCATTGGCCTGGTCGGAGCCCACCGGCTTGCCCAGGGTGGCCTCGTCCCCTTCCACATCCAGCATGTCGTCCCGGATCTGGAAGGCCATCCCCAGCTTCTGGGCGTAGCGGCGGACGGCATTCCGCTCCTCTTGGGTCCCCCCGGCCACGATGCAGCCCATCTCGGCGGCGGCGCTGAGGAGGGCCCCCGTCTTGAGGGCCTGCAGCTGCTCCACATCATAGCGGGAGACGGCGCGGCCCTCGGCGGCCATGTCTAGCACCTGGCCGCCCACCATCCCACGGGCCCCCGCCGCCCGGGCCAGGCAGGCGGCGGCCTCCACCGTCCGCTGGGCGGGAAGCCCCGTCTCGGCCTCCAAAGCGGTCTCAAAGGCGGCGGTCAGCAGGCCGTCTCCCGCCAGCACGGCGGTGGCCTCCCCGTAGATCTTGTGGTTGGTGGGCTTGCCCCGGCGCAGGTCATCGTCGTCCATGCAGGGCAGATCGTCGTGGATGAGGGAATAGGTGTGGACCATTTCCACCGCGCAGGCAAAGGGCAGGGCTTGGCGCTCGTCGCCGCCGCACATGCGGCAGACCTCCAGGGTCAGCACCGGCCGGATCCGCTTGCCGCCGGCCAGGAGGCTGTACTCCATGGCGTCGTAGATGTCTCCTCTGGGCTCCCGGCCGCGGAAGCACTCCCGCAGCGCGGCTTCCACCCGCTCCTGATCCGCCTTCAGGCGGGCTCTCTCCTCCATGCGCTCACCCCTCCTCTGTAAACGGCGCCTCCACAGGCGCTCCGTCCGCTCCGGCGGTCAACTGCCGCACCTTCTGCTCGGCCCGGTCCAACAGCCCGGAGCACTGCTTCATCAGGCGGGTCCCCTCCTCAAAGAGCTTCAGCGACTCCTCCAGGGGGGCGTCTCCCCGCTCCAAAAGGGCCACGATCTCGTCCAGCCGGGTCATGGCCTCCTCAAAGGTCTTTTTTTTCTCTGCCATTACTGCCTCCTCTTCCCCTCCACACGGCAATCCAGCGTGCCGTCGGAGAGCCGCAGGGTGAATGTGTCCTCTGGCTGGACCTGCTCCACCGAGGAGAGGAGCGCGCCCGCGTCCGTCCTGGCCAGACTGTAACCCCGGCCCAGCACCTTCAGCGGACTCAGGGCGTCCAGAGAGGCCGCCAGGCGGGTAAACCGCTCCCGCTTCCCCGCCATGGCGGCGGTGAGCCCGTGGGACAGGCGCTGGCTCTGGTAGTCCAGGAGCATCCGCCGGTCCTGGAGGATGGTCTCCGGGTCCCGCAGGGCGCGGCAGGCGCCCAGCCGGGACAGGTCCCGGCGGCCCCGGTCCAGCCGTCCCTCCAGCAGAGCCGCCATGCGCTGGCCCCGGTGGGCCAGGGCGGCCGCCACCTCGTTCCGGTCGGGGACGGCCAGCTCGGCGGCGTTGGACGGCGTGGCCGCCCGCAGGTCGGCCACGAAGTCAGCGATGGTCACGTCGGGCTCATGGCCCACCGCGGAGATCACCGGAATGGTACAATCATAGATGGCGCGGGCCACCGCCTCGTCGTTGAAGCACCACAAGTCCTCCATGGAGCCGCCCCCCCGGCCGGTGATGAGCACGTCGGCCAGAGCGTAGGCGCTGGCATACCGGATGGCCCCGGCGATCTCCCGGGCGGCCTCCGCCCCCTGGACCCGCACCGGCAGCAGCAGCACCCGGGCCACAGGCCAGCGGGCCTTCAGCACCCGCAGCATGTCGCGCACCGCCGCCCCTACGGGAGAGGTCACCAGGGCGACGCGCTCCGGATACGGGGGCAGGGGCTTTTTATGGGCGGGGTCAAAGAGCCCCTCCCGGTAGAGCCTCTCCTTGCACTGCTCGAAAGCCACGTGGAGGTCGCCCACCCCGTCGGGAGAGAGCTCGGCGCAGTAGAGCTGGTACTGTCCATCCCTCGGAAAGACGGCCACCCGCCCGAAGGCGATGACCTTCATGCCGTTTTCCGGCCGAAAGCGCAGGCGGGCAGCCTCCCGGCGGAACATGACGCACCGGATGGCGCCCCCCTCGTCCTTCATGGAAAAGTAGTGGTGGCCGGAGGGATAGGTCTTGTAGTTGGAGACCTCCCCCCGGACAAAGACGCCGCTGAGAAAGCCGTCCCGGTCCAGGAGCTCCTTGAGATATCCATTGACCTGACTGACGGTATAGATCTGGCGCTGGCTCTTCATGGCTGCCCCCCCTGCGTCCACGCCCGGTGGGCCAGCACCGCCACGCCCAAGGCGTTGTCGGCGGAGCAGGCCGGCGGGGCAAAGACGGCGTCCTCCAGCGCCTCCCTCAGCAGGCTGTTGGAGGCCACCCCGCCGGAGCAGAGCACCGGCAGGCCGGGATATTCCTCCAGCGCCCGGTCGGTCACCCGGCGGATGGTCCCGGCCACCGTGGCGACGGCAAAGCGGGCCACATCGGCCGCCGCCTCCCCCGCCTCCAGCCTGGCCTTCACCTGGTTCTCCATCCCGGAGAGGGAGAATGTAAGACCGTTGAGCTTTACAGCAAACCCCTTTGTCGGACGGCCCGTCCGGCTGAGGGCGTCCAGGGCCTTCCCCGCCGGGAACGCAAGGCCCAGGGCCACACCGGTGCGGTCGATGAGCTGTCCGGCGGAGATATCGCTGGTGCCGCCGATCTTCCGGGCGGCCACGCCGGTCCCCTCCGGCACCACGTGCAGGAGCTCCGTGGTCCCGCCGGAGAGATGCCAGGCCAGGAGCGGCCTGTCCAGCAGCTCCGGTCGTCCCGCCCCCCAGGCCGCGGCGGCGATGTGTCCCTGCTGGTGGGCGCAGGGATAGAAGGGGACGCCCAGCGTGTCCGCCAGTGCCCTCCCCACGGCCTCCCCCGCCAAAAAGCAGGGCATATAGGAGCCCTCCACCCATCGGGGCTTCACACTGGCCCCCACGGCGGCGATGTCCTCCAGCCAGCCCTCCGCCCGGAGCTGATCGAAGAGCTCCGGCAGGCGCTTGACGTGCTGGAAGAGGGCGTCGCTCTGACGCAGGCCCAGACTCCCGGCCTCCACATCCAGCAGGCGGCCCAGCTGGTGGCCGTCCCGCCCGTCAAAGAGGGCCACGGAGGTGGTGTAGTTGCTGGTGTCCAGCCCCAGACAGCGCTTCCCGGTCACTGCCCGTCCTCCGGCTGGGGCCGGGCGGGAGCGGAAGCCCGCTCCGGGGGCAGCTCTCCCCGGACAAAGGCGCCCAGGATGCCGTTGATGAACGCGGCGGTCTCCTGGGTCTCGTAGTGCTTGGAGACCTCCACCGCCTCATTGATGGCGGCCGCAGGGGGAACATCCGGCATATACAAGATCTCATACATGGCCACCCGCATCACCGCCGCCGCCATGCGGGAGATCCGGGAAAAGGACCAGCCAATGGCGTATTTGGAGATGTAGCCGTCCAGCTCAGCGCCGTGCTCGTAGACCCCCTTCACCAGGGTCTGGATATACTGGCGCTGCTTTTCGTTGGGAAACTCCTGGTAAAGAGGCTCCTCCTCGCTGAGCTGCTGGAAGGTCTCACGGTTCAGCGTCTCCTCCAGCAGCTGGTCGGCGGTCTTGTCGGAAAACCCCAGCGCGAAGGCCAGATGGACTGCGATCTCCCGGGCGTTGCTCCTGATCATGGTTGGTTCCTCCCAAAATTCTCTTTCTGTATCCGGTATTCATTATATACAGTTTGGAGCGGAAAATAAACCCCTATTTCCGCCGGAAAACGGCAAAAAGAGCATTGAGCGCATACCGGATGGCTCAATGCTCTTTGAGGACAGCACGATTTAAGGAGCCTTTTTCGGCTCTTTCTCAAAGACCACGCCGCCCACGTTCACGTTGACAGCGGCGACCGGAAGGCCGCTGGTCGCTTCGATGCTGCTGGCGACCGCTTCCTGCACCGCCCGGGCCACGTCGGGAATGGTATAGCCGTACTTCACCAGGATCGAGAGGTCCACCGTCACGGTCTCCTCCTCCACCTGGATGTGGATGCCCCGGCTCAGGTTCTTCTTGCCCAGAAGCTCCGCCAGGTCCGTGCCCAGGTTGGCGGCCAGACCGCCGAAGCCCTCTACCTCCAGCACAGCGGCGGCGGCGATCACCGCAAGCACTTCTTCCGATATATGAATGTTCCCCAGCTCGTCGGAACGGGAAACGTACTCCTTACCTTCTCCCACAGCGGTCACGCTCCTTTTTCGGTTTGAGAGTATTTTACCACAACGCCGCCGGATTTACAATCTGATTTTTCAAAAGAGAAACGGCGGTGCGGCCTTACCTCCCCCGCCGGCGGCCACGGTAGCTCCGGTACCCCCTTCCCCCGCCGGGGCGGCGGAGGAGCCGCCGGACGAGGAGGACCGCCAGCACCAGCGCCAGCGCCGCAGCGGCCAGCGCGGCCAGGGTGATCCAGCCGGGGCTGCGCAGCAGCTCCACCGGGTTCCAGGAGGGCTGCACCAGCTTTCGCCCCTCCGGGGCGGCGTAGCGCCCGTCCACCGTCCCCATGCTCTGGAGGTAGGAGGCCAGGGCGTACCACTCCTTCACCTCTTCCCCGCCGGGGCCGTGGATGATGTGGGCCTCCAGGTCCGCGATGGGCGCGCCGGTCTCATCCCTGGGCGTGATGGTCAAAAGGCCGAAGCTCTTGCCGTTCACCGTCCCCAGCATCTGGCCGGAATAGAGCCCGGTGACCACCCGATAGAGCCGGTCGTCCTCGATGGGGACCTCGGTGCCGTCGGACAGGACCTGGGCGCAGCCGGTCACCCTGTCAAAGATCATCCGGTTGGGATTGAAGGACCAGCGCATACCTGCGCCGTAGAGCTGGGCCGCCGGCATCGGGGGAGATACGGAGGCGTCCACCTCAAAGGCGTCCTTCAGCTCCCGGCCGGTGATATAGACCCCCACCAGGGGATAGCCCGGAGTGCCGTCGGCCCCGGAGCCCAGGGAGGAGACGTCAAAGGCGTCGGAGACGGTGATCTCCCCGGGGGCCAGGGAGGCCCGAATAACTCCGGCGGCCACCACGGCGAAGTCCACCGGCACATAGTCCGCCCCCTCCGCCTGCTCCACGGCGTAGACATAGGAGTCGGCAATGAGACTGCCCAGGGGGTCCTCCTCCTGCACCGCTCCAAACTGACGGATGGGCGTGAAGGCGTAGGGGTTTTCGCAGAGGACCTGGTCGAAGGTGAGCCCGTAGCCCGAGAGATAGGTCTCGTCCACCGTCCGGCGGAAGCGGTCGGTCAGGGCGGTCAGGTCATGGTCCCAGGCTACCGTCTCGTCCACGGGGATGAGCTGGTAGTCCACCAGCTCCACCCGTTCGCCCTCCTTCGATACCGTCAGCATCCCCAAATTCTGGGTGTACTCCCCGCAGGAGACGATGAGGGTATCGTTGACCCGGATGGGCTCGGTCAGGGTGGTGTGGGTGTGCCCGGAGATGATGACGTCGATGCCGTCCACCGCCTTGGCCAGCGCATAGTCCTCCCCCTTTCCGTCCCGGGTGCCGCTGTGGGAGAGGCAGATGATATAGTCGGGAGCCTCCTCCGCCTGAAGCTCCGCCACCACCCGTTCGGCGGCTTCAGCAATGGGGGTGAAGGCCATGCCCGACATGGGCGCCGCGTCGTCCGCGTCCTCCCCCAGCACACCGAAAACAGCCACCTTCAAGCCGTCCCGCTCCAGGACGGTGTAGTCGGTCACCGGATAGTCCTTCAGGGCGGCCGCCGCCGCGTAGCCGCTGTCGTGCTCCAGGGGCTGGGTATAGTTGGCCTGGACGATGGCGGGCAGGGGGTCGCCGCTGGCTTTGGCGGCGGCGAGCATGTCGGCCAGGCCCTGCTGCCGGTAGTCAAACTCGTGGTTGCCCAGAGTGGTCACGTCATAGCCCATGGCCCCCAGAGCCCGGAGCTCCGGGGTGTCGGTGGCGTAGATGGTCTGAAAGAGGGAGCCCATGGAGAAGTCCCCTCCGTCCAGGGTCACCACCGCCCGGCCCTGGGCCTGGGCCTGGGCCCGCTCCTCCTTTAATAAGGTGGCAAGGCGCACATAGCCGCCGTACTCCCCACCCTCCTCATCCCGAGCGGGCAGAAAGTGGTCGTGGGTATCGTGGGTGAAGAGGATGGTGAGCTCCGCCGGCGGCGCTTCCCCGGCAAGGCTGAGCACACTCCCGCCCGCCAGCATGAGCATGCTCAAAACCAGGACAGATGCAAAACGCAGGTATCTCATGGACCCTTCTCCTCCCGGCGGCTTAGCGCCGCCATCTGAAACTCCGCCTGGGCTCGAATCGTTTTCACTGTGCGGACATTCTTTCTCATTTTGTAGCATAGCACGAATACAACAGAAGCGCAAGCCGGATTTTTCCCTGTAAAAAGGACGCTGTCCCGGACCAGTACAGCCGGTCCGGGACAGCCCTCAGCGCTCCGCTTCCAAATAAAAAATCTCCTCTACCGTGGTCTCCAGCAGACGGGCCAGGCGCATGGCCAGGGCCAGGGAGGGATCGTACTTGTCGTTCTCCATGGCGATGATGGTCTGGCGGCTCACGCCCAACAGCTCCGCCAGATCCTCCTGCCGCAGGCCCCGGGCCTTGCGGAGGGCCTTGATGCCGTTCTTCATCCCAGCACCAGCCAGGTCCCCACCGTCAGGATCAGTACCGCCAGGACAAGCGCGGGCAGGAACACACGCCAAAATCCACCCATGAGTTCCCTTTCCTCCTCGCTGCCGGAGAGCGCCTTCCGCTGGTAATAGAGCTGGGAGCCGATGAGCACCAGCACGGCGGTGGTCAGAAGCAGGCTCGGGGTGTTGTCCAGCGGCACCTGATCCCGCAGCGTGCGCAGGCTGTTGCCCAGGCTCCAGATCAGCAGAAAGACCACCATATAGAAAAGCGTATTGCGTTGGGCCTTGAGGGCGATGAGCCGCTCCATCTCGTCCATCTTCCGGAAGCCCAGCTTTTCCAGCCATTTTTTCATTTCTGCCACCTCCGAAATGTCCAACATTCTTTACATTCCAACCATACACCACTCCGAGCAAAAAGTCAAGAATTTTTTACATTTTTTCAAAAAGAGGCGCCCCTCCCGCTCGGGAGGGGCGCCTCGCCTGTTCTCCTTACAGCTGTTCCAGCTTCTCCCGCAGGGTCTGGTTGACCACCTGGGGGGAGGCCTGGCCCTTGAGCTCCCGCATGACCTGGCCCACCAGGAATCCGAAGGCCTTCTCCTTACCGGCCTTGAAGTCCTGAATGGATTTGGGGTTGGCGGAGAGCACCTTGTCCACCACGCCCCCCACCAGTCCGGCGTCGGAGACCTGCTCCAGGCCGTGGGCCTTCACATAGGCGTCCACGTCGCCGTCGTCCGAAAAGACGGCGTCAAAGACCTTGACGGCGGTGTTCCGGTTGAGGGCGCCGGTCCGGACCAGCTCGATGAGCCGGGCCAGGGTCCTGGGTGTGAGGGCCATGTCCTTGGCCTCCAGGCCGTCGGCGGAGAGGCGGCGGAGGACCTCCCCCATGATCCAGTTGGCGGCCTGCTTGGGAGGGGCTCCCAGGTCCACGGCGGCCTCGAAGAAGTCGGCCAGGGCTTTCTGGCCGGTGAGCATCTGGGTGTCGTAGACGGGCAGGCCCCAGTCCGCCTGGTACCGGGCCATCTTGGCCCCAGCCAGCTCGGGCAGCTCCTGCCGCAGCCGCTCCAGGTAGTCCTCCCCGATCTCCAGGGGCGGGATGTCCGGCTCGGGGAAGTAGCGGTAGTCCTGGGCGTTCTCCTTGGAGCGCATAGCAAAGGTGGCGTCCTTGTTCTCGTCCCAGCGCCGGGTCTCCTGCACCACCCGCTTCCCCTCCTCCAGCAGCTCGATCTGCCGC
>DXDV01000100.1 GCA_019115345.1 Candidatus Intestinimonas stercorigallinarum
CCGGAGGTGACCATGCACACGCCGGGCCTGCCCGTCATGCGGGCGTAGCCGGAGGCCATGTGTCCGGCGTTCTGTTCGGTGCGGACCAGGGTATAGGCAATGCTGGCGGCGGCCAGGGCGTCCACGGCGGGGCAGATGGTGGCGCCGGCATAGCCGAATACCCGCTCCACACCCTCCCGCTTCAGGCTCTCCATCAGGGCTTGGGCTCCGTTGATCATGCAGCATTCCTCCTTATTTTATAAGTGGGGCGTCTTTCGCCGGAGGGACTCCGGCAAGGGCGGGCGGCAGAGCGGATATGCAAAAAGACTTCGCCCTGTCTAGGACGAAGTCTTACTCCGTGGTACCACCTAAATTCGCGGGCCGGACCCGCGCACTCTTGTCCCCGGTAACGGGGGGAACCGTCGCCCCCTACTGCCTTCAGGGGCGCAGCTCACGAGCGACTTTCTCCCGGCCCCTCACGGGAGCTCACACCGACCGCTCCCTCTCTGGGCTTGCGAGACCGATTTACTTACCCGGTCATTGCTGTTTTCGCCATATGAAAATGTGGATATTAGAAATCATAATACAGCCTGCCCCCATTTGTCAACGGTGGATTTTTAAAAAAGGAGAAAAATGGACCGGAGGAGTCCCCGGGCCCCCTGCCGGCGGTCAATGGAAAATGGCGGTGGGAGAGGTGGAATTTATTTTCCCTAATTTCGGCGCTTTTTTCGCTGGAAATACTGGACATTTCAAAATGGTAGTACTATTATAATAAGGATTCGAGTACCTCCATTTTGGATGGCGAATCATTGGGGAGAAGGCGGGCCGCGGCAGCGTTCCGCCAATTGGGAAGGACCGCTGAACAAATGACTGAGTATACCGGCAGTCACTTGTTCAGCGGCCTAAATTCGAAAGCAGAGGTTCGAAGTAATGACAGAGGTGATGCTATGAGTCATAAGTTTTATGGCGGCGTCCACCCCGCCGAGCACAAGGAGGCGACGGAGCGCAAACCCGTCGTCCCGCTGGAGGAAGCTCCGGCTCAGGTGGTGATCCCCATGTCCATGCACGTGGGCGCTCCCTGCAAGCCCATCGTGGCTGTGGGGGACGAGGTGAAGGTGGGCCAGAAGATCGGCGAGATCGCCGGCCTTGGCGCGCCCATCCACGCCAGCGTCTCCGGCAAGGTCGTGGCCGTGGAGGCCCGGCCCCATCCCGGCGGCGGCAAAATGATGTCCGTGGTCATCGAGAACGATTTCCAGGACACCCCCTGCGAGACCATCCGGCACCGTGACAACGTCGATGCCCTCACTCCCCAAGAGATCATCGACATCGTCAAGGAGGCCGGTATCACCGGTATGGGCGGCGCGGGCTTCCCCACCCACGTCAAGCTCTCCGGCGCGGTGGGGAAGGTTGACGCCATCCTCATCAACGGCGCCGAGTGCGAGCCCTACATCACCGCCGACCACCGGCTCATGCTGGAGCGGGGCGAGGCCGTCCTGGGCGGCGTGAGCTTCATCATGAAGGCCCTGGGCCTGAAGGAGGCCACCATCGGCATCGAGGGCAACAAGCTCGACGCCGTGGAGCACCTGAAGAGCCTGCTCCCCGCCGACAGCGGCATCCACATCGAGGTCCTCAAGACCCGGTACCCCCAGGGCGCTGAGAAGCAGCTCATTCAGCGGATCACCGGGCGGCAGGTGCCTCCCGGCGGCCTGCCCGCCGACGTGGGCTGCACCGTGTTCAACGTGGCCACCGCCGCCGCCATCTATGACGCGGTCACCGAGGGCAAGCCCCTCACCCAGCGCAACGTCACCCTCACCGGCGGCGCCATGGCCCGGCCCATGAACGTGCTGGCCCCCATCGGCACCCCCATCGAGCACCTCATCAAGATGGCCGGCGGCTTCCAGACCCAGCCCCAGCGCCTGCTGATGGGCGGCCCCATGATGGGCAACCCCCAGTACGACCTGACCGCCCCCATGATGAAGGGCACCAACTGTATCCTGGCCCTTACCGACGCCGAGGCCGCCATCCAGGATACCGAGCAGACCTGCATCCGCTGCGGCAAGTGCGTCAACGCCTGTCCCATGCACCTCATGCCCCTCTACATGCGCACGTACAGCATGAAGCGGGACTGGGACAAGGTCCAGGAGTACAACGTGATGGACTGCATGGAGTGCGGTTCCTGCAACTACATCTGCCCCGCCCGGATCCACCTGGTCCAGACCTTCCGGATGGCCAAGTTTGAGATCCGCGGGCTCCAGCAGAAAGCGAAGGAGGCTGCCAAAGCATGAGCAACGAAACCAAGCTGCTGGGGGTAGCTTCCTCCCCCCACGTCTCCTCTCCCATCGGGACCCGGTCCCTGATGATGGACGTGCTGATCGCCCTGGTGCCCGCCCTGTGCGCGGCGGTCTACTTCTTCGGCCCCCGGGCCCTCATCGCCACCGTGATCTCCGTGGTGGCCTGCGAGATCTTTGAGTGGGGCTACCGCAAGCTCCTCCACAAGACCCAGACCAACGGCGACCTGTCCGCCGCCGTCACCGGCGTGCTGCTGGCCTTCGTCTGCCCCGTGACCCTGCCCTACTGGATGCTGGTCATCGGCGATTTCTTCGCCATCGTGGTGGTCAAGCAGCTCTTCGGCGGCCTGGGCAAGAACTTCCTCAACCCGGCTCTGGCCGGCCGCGCCTTCCTGATGCTCAGCTACCCCGTGGCCATGACCACCTGGTCTGTGCCCGGCGAGTGGGTCGGCCTTGTCAGCGCCGCCGACGCCGTCACCGGCGCCACCCCCCTGTCCGCCGACTACATGCACTCCGGCATCCTGCCCGAGGCCACCCTGGGCGATATGCTGGTGGGCAACATCGGCGGCTGCATCGGCGAGGTGTCCGCCGTGCTGCTCCTGGTGGGCGGCATCTACCTCATCTGGAGAGGGGTCATCCGCCCCAACATCCCCGTGGCCTTCATCGCCACCGTGGCCGTGCTCACCTTCATCTTCCCCCAGGGCGGCAACGGCAACCTGGAGTGGATGCTCTATGAGCTGCTGGGCGGCGGCCTGATGCTGGGCGCCTTCTTCATGGCCACCGACTACGTGACCAGCCCCACCGGCCCCATGGGCGAGGTGATCTTCGGCATCGGCTGCGGCCTGCTGACCGTCTTTATCCGCTACTTCGGCGGCTATCCCGAGGGCGTCAGCTATGCCATCCTCATCATGAACGTCTGCGCCTGGTTCATCGACCAGGTCGTCCGGCCCGCCCGCTTCGGCTTCACCAAAGAGATGAAGGAGAAGGCCAAGGCCGCCAAGAAAGCTGCAAAGGAGGGCGCCTCCAAATGAGCGATACCGTTGTTGTGAAGAAAAAAGAGGCGGGCCCCGTGCAGCTCGTCGTGACCCTGTTCCTCATCAGCGCCATCTGCGCGGTGCTGCTGGGCCTGGTGAACAACATCACCGCCGGCCCCATCGCCGCCGCCAACGAGGCCGCCACCAACGCCGCCATGCAGGCCGTGCTCCCCGCCGACTCCTATGAGCAGGTGGAGTACACCGGCGGCAACGCCCTGGTGACCGCCGTTTACAAGGCCGGCGACGCCGGCTACGTGGTCCAGGTGGCCCCCTCCGGCTTCGGCGGGAACCTGGACGTGATGGTGGGCGTGGGCGCCGACGGCACCTGCACCGGCGTGTCCATCATCAGCCACGCCGAGACCTCCGGCCTGGGCGCCAACGCCACCAAGGAGGACTTCCGCGCCCAGTTCGTGGGCAAAGCCAACGTGGCCGTCACCAAGGACGGCGGCGACATCGCCGCCCTCACCGGCGCCACCATCACCTCCCGGGCAGTCTGTGACGGCGTCAACGCCGCCATCGAGGCCGCCGCGTCTGTGGGTTAAGGAGGTCAGACTATGGATATCAAGAAACAATTCAGAGAGGGCCTTGTGACCCAGAACCCGGTGCTGGTGCAGCTGCTGGGCATGTGCTCCACCATGGCCATCACCACCGTGTTCTTCAACGGTGTGGGCATGGGCCTTTCCGTGCTCATCATCCTCACCTGCTCCAACATCGTTATCTCCGCCCTGCGGAAGGTCATCCCCGACTCCATCCGCATCGCCTGCTTCATCGTGGTCATCGCTACCTTCGTGACCATCGTGGACCTGCTGCTCCAGGCCTTCGTCCCGGCCCTGGCAAGCAGCTTGGGCGTGTTCATCCCCCTCATCGTGGTCAACTGCATCATCCTGGGCCGTGCCGAGGGCTTCTGCTACAAGAACGGCGTGGCCGCCTCCGCTGTGGACGGCGTGTTCCAGGGCATCGGTTACACCTGGGTGCTCATCGTCATGTGCCTGGTCCGTGAGTTCCTGGGCAACGGCACCATCCTGGGCGGCCTGAGCTTCCTCAACGACGGCAACGGCATCCGCATCCTCCCCGAGGGCGTGGGTGCCCTGGGCATCTCCCTGCCCGTGGGCGGCTTCCTGGTGCTGGCCTGCCTCATCGCTTTCATGCAGTGGATGCTGGCCCGCGGAGAGAAGAAACAGTCTGAGGAGGTGGCGAAGTAATGGACGTGCAACAGCTCTTTACCATCGCCCTGGGCGCCATTCTGGTCAACAACTTCATCTTCGCCCAGTTCCTGGGCATCTGCCCCTTCATGGGCGTGTCCAAGAAGGTGGACACCGCTCTGGGCATGGGCCTGGCCGTGACCTTCGTCATGGGCCTGGCCTCCGCCGTGTGCTGGGTCATCAATGAGTACCTGCTCATCAACCCCGCCATCTACGGCGACGGCCCCAACCTGGCCTTCATGCAGACCATCGCCTTCATCCTGGTCATTGCCGCCCTGGTGCAGTTCGTGGAGATGTTCCTGAAGAAGAACGTCCCCTCCCTGTATCAGGCTCTGGGCATCTATCTGCCCCTCATCACCACCAACTGCGCCGTGCTGGGCGTGGTGCTGCTGAACGTGCAGAACAACTACAACTTCATTGAGAGCGTGGTCTACGGCATCACCGGCGGCCTGGGCTTCCTGCTGGCCATCTTCCTCTTCGCCAGCGTCCGTGAGCGCCTGGATGCCACCATGGAGTGCCCCAAGGCATTTGAGGGCTTCCCCATCGCCCTGGTCACCGCCGGCCTCATCGCCCTGGCCTTCATGGGCTTCAGCGGCCTGAGCGTCTTTTAAGGAGGGGCTGAAATGAATCTTGTGTTATTTGCGTTCCTGATCCTGGGCGGACTGGGACTGGTCTTCGGCGGCGTGCTGGCCTTTGCCTCCCGGGTGTTCGCCGTGGAGGTGGACCCCCGTGAGGAGGCCATCGCCGGCTGTCTGCCCGGCGCCAACTGCGGCGGCTGCGGCTATCCCGGCTGCGGCGGTTATGCCGCCGCCGTGGTGAAGGGGGAGGCCCCCGTCAACAAGTGCGCCGCCGGCGGCGCCGCCGTGGCCGCCCAGATCGCGGAGATCATGGGCGTGTCCGCCGGCGACAGCATCAGAATGGTGGCGCAGGTCCACTGCACCGGCTGCGGTGTGAGCCATCAGAAGTACACCTACATCGGCGTGGAGGACTGCGTGGCGGCCGCCCGGCTGCCCGGCGGCGGCCCTCTGAGCTGCGACTACGGCTGCCTGGGCATGGGCTCCTGTGAGAAGGTCTGCCCCTTCGACGCCATCCACGTCATCGACGGCGTGGCCAAGGTGGACGAGGACAAGTGCAAGGCCTGCAACCAGTGCGTGGACATCTGCCCCCGCCACATCATCGCCCTGGAGCCCTACAAGACCAAGAAGCACGTCACCATCCCCTGCTCCTCCAAGGACAAGGGTCCTGCCGTCACCAAGGTCTGCTCCAACGGCTGTATCGGCTGCTCCCTGTGCGCCAAGTCCTGCCCCAAGGAAGCCATCACCATGGTCAACAACCTGGCTGTCATCGACTACGACAAGTGCGTCGGCTGCGGCATCTGCGCCCAGAAGTGCCCCCGCAAGCTGATCACCGTGGACGGCAAGGTGCCAGAGCCCAAGCCCGCGGCTCCCAAGCCCGCCGCGCCGGCCGCCCCCAAGGCTGCCGCCCCCGCCGCTGAGGCGCCCAAGGCCGAGGCTCCCAAGGCCGAGACCAAGGAGTAAGCTCCGGCCCCCTTTCAAAGCGCAAAAAGGCCTCCCGCCACCGGCGGGAGGCCTTCTCACTTTGAATTGTTGTTGAATTGAAAAAGCGTGTGGAAAAGGCCGTGCCGCAATTGCGGCACGGCCACAGCCTGTCGAAAAAGTCCAGCATAAGCTGGGCTTTTTCGTTCATAAGAGGTAAAATAAGTAGCAGGTGGTGAGAAAGATGCTGGAACGCGGGAAAATGGATCGTAACGTAATCGAGATGGTTGGCATAGA
>DXDV01000101.1 GCA_019115345.1 Candidatus Intestinimonas stercorigallinarum
AAAAAGTCCCCCCAAGGGACTTTTTCGACAGCCTGGTGCGGGTCCGCGCAAAGCGCGGACCCGCCCGTTTCAATAGATAAATTGGGAATGGAGGAAGGGGGAAAAGAGAGATGGAGCGGACCTTGCGGCTGGAGGTGGCCAATCAAAGATCGCTGCATGGGGTCTATGATGTTCTGGCGGAAAAGAGCATGCGCCGCTTTTCCATGGTGGGCTGTGGTCATTATAACCGGGTTGTGTTTGGGGGAGGCGTCCGGGCCTGGAAGAAGGTCGAACCACAGGGGTATCTGGTCACCTATTACGATGTGGGGAATCACCCCGTCTGGTTGACTGTCTGGAGCACGGAGTTTCCCAGCGGAGATGAGGTATCGCTGTGGTGTGAGACAGAGCGGTTTGCGCGGGACTTCAACCGGGATACGGTACTGATAAGTGAGGATGAAGAGGGAGGCATCCGCTATCGGTTCTGCTCGCCGGACCGTGGGACACGGGCCTGGGTACGGGTAGCGCCCGATGGGAGCAGCATCACAGGGGAGCATACAGAGGAGTTTTTCCTGGGGCTGGTGAAGCGTTGGCGGCGGGGAGCGCTGGAGCTGGAGGCGGCCCATTTCGCGCGGCGTGCCCAAGCCTGCGCCTGGCTGGATGCCGCGTTTGGGTTTCAGCCTGAGGAGATGCCCGAGAGCCACGCCGTGCTGGAGGCAGCGGCGCACAATGCCCTGAAGGAGCCTTTTTGTACCGTGCCGCTGGTACGCGACCAGGCCTACTTGGACTATGATCCCAAGGCGGAATATAAAAAGACACTGTGTGCGGTCCAGGAACTGTTGGAGCCGCTGGGTTTTTGCCGGTCAGACCACAACTTTTACCGGCTGTGGCAGGAGGGGACCTATATGGAGTGCTTCGGGTTCCAGCGGAGCTGGATGCGGCTGGACCCCACCCAGGAGATAAGGTTTACGGTCAATGTGGGCTGCGGTAAGGCTGACAATTATGGGAAGGAGCGCTGGACCGCAAAAGATTTTCGGGCCTTTGTGCCCTGCTTGTGGAGGATCGGACCCATGACCAGAGGCCACGACCACTGGTACGAACTGTATCCCGGCGCAGATACAGAGAAGGTAACGGCAGAGCTGATCGACGACTTGAAACAGGTGGTTACAGATCTGGACCGGCGCCGGATATCCAGATAAGACCGTGTGTTGCGCGCAAAGCCTTGGGCCCCGGGGACTCTACCGCTGGTCGGTTGACGGGGCGCCGCCCTCCGGCTAGGATGGAGGCCGAAGGAGGGAAGCAGATGTATGAGATCGACAAGGAGGGCTTTGGCGCCTTTCTGGCCCGGCTGCGGAAGGAGCAGGGCCTGACCCAGCGGGCGCTGGCCGAGCGGCTCTATGTGTCGGACAAGGCGGTGAGCAAGTGGGAGCGGGGGCTGAGCCTCCCCGATGTGACCCTGCTCATCCCCCTGGCCGACTGCCTGGGGGTGAGCGTCACCGAGCTGCTCCGGGGTGAGCGGACGGAGCGGGAGACCCTGCCGGTGGCCGAGGTGGAGGCTCTGGTGAGCGCCTCCATCCGCCTTACCGGGGAGGCGCAGAGGGCCGGAGAGCGCCGCCGGAAGGGGTGGAAGCTGGCCTTTGTCCTATGCGCCCTGGCAGGGCTGGCCCAGACTGCCGTCCTGCTGACCGTGGGGGGCTTCGGCTGGGCGGGACTGAAGGACAGCGTGGCGCTGGTGGAGGGGCTGTGCCTTCTCTTCGGGGCCTGGCTGTGCTTCGGTGTGCGGGAGCGCCTGCCCGCCTACTACGACCAAAACCGGATCAGCGTATACAGCCAGGGGCCCTTCCGGCTGAACCTGACCGGGGTGCGCCTGAACAACAGCAACTGGCCCCACATCCTCAGCGCCATGCGGGCCTGGCTGCTGGGGGCCATGGCGATTTTTCCCGCCCTGTGGTGGATCGTCCACCGGCTCTGGCCGTCGCCGCCCCAGGCGGTGGAGCTGGCCCTGCCCCTGGCCGCCGTGCTGGGGATGTTCCTTGCCGCCATCGTGACGGGCAAGCGGCACGAATAGACTAAAGGATGAAAACGCGGGTCCCGGCAACCGCCGGGACCCGCGTTTTTCGTGAAAACAGGATCGGTGAGATAGATGTTAGTTGGAAGCGGTGTCCAGGTCCTTGTCGCCGCCCCAGATCATGTTCTTGCGGAGCTCCTCGCCCACGATCTCCATCTGGTGCTTCTTGAGGTTGGCCCGCTTGGAGTTGAAGAAGGTGCGGCCGTTCTTGTTCTCGGCGATCCACTTGCCGGCGAAGGTGCCGTCCTGGATGTCGGAGAGGACGGCGCGCATCCGGGCCTTGGTCTCCTCGTGGGGGATGACCCGGGGACCGGAGACGTACTCGCCGTACTCGGCGGTGTCGGAGATGGAGAAGTTCATAGCGGCCACGCCGCCCTTGTTGATGAGGTCGATGATGAGCTTCATCTCATGGATGCACTCAAAGTAGGCGTTCTCGGGCTCGTAGCCGGCCTCCACCAGGGTCTCGAAGCCGCAGCGCATCAGGTCCACCACGCCGCCGCACAGCACGCACTGCTCGCCGAACAGGTCGGTCTC
>DXDV01000102.1 GCA_019115345.1 Candidatus Intestinimonas stercorigallinarum
GAAAGAAAATCAAAAATAGAGAGCGGAGGCAGCGATGCGTACACTATTGGAGACCCTTCAACAACGATTGGGCTGCCTGTATCTGTCCGACCTGCATACAGACAACTTCCGACTTCAGGCACTTCAGGAGGCGCTGAGCATCCCGCCGGAGGACTATCCCGCGGAGCAGTGGGAGGAGACGACCCGTTACCTGCTGGGCTGGGCGCCGTCCATGGCCACGGCGGAGGAGCTGCGGGCGCTGCTGGCGCAGTGCGCCACCGGCTTTTGAGCACGCATGAATATACGGAAACGGGAAGGGCCCGCCGCATCAGCGGCGGGCCCTCAGCTTGTCGAAAAACCTCTGTTGCATGAGATGTGCGCTCGGTTTCGGCGGGGGAGCTCGAGGGGGCGGCAGCCCGCCTCGAATGGGATGACATCCCCTGTAGCCCTTGCCTTGCAAGGGCTACAGCGAGCGAAGCGAGGACTTTCCCACCCCAACTGGGGCGGGAAAGTAACGGGATGCAGGCTGTCGAAAAAGTCCCTCAGGGGACTTTTTCGACAGCCTGAGGCGTCCCGGATCTTGGTCCGGGACGCCTTTGGCATTTCAAAGAGAGAGAAAAGAGAGGAGGAAAAGTGAAGAGAGAGAATTTATATAAACACATTGCTGTGTTGCTGTTTGTCTGCCCCACAGCAAAGAGGCAGTGGTTTGCGCTGGGGGCCTGCTGTGCTTATAAGATACCATATGGACGGAGGAAAAGGTTGGCGGAACTTTAAACAACTTTTAAAGATTATGTGAACGACGCTCCGGCGAACAAGAGGAGGCGGGCGAGCCGGGGGAGCTCCTGGGCCGGATATGCTATGATAATGTCTGCCGGATCGAACGCCGGGCTGGTTTCTGGTTAGGGTCACCGAGTTTACCGGCGTCATGTCCAACCCCACCTGGGAGAAGGTGCGGGAGGGGGCGGCCCTGGCCCGGGCCTGCCAGGCCGACCTGGTCCTGGCGGCAGGTGGCCGGCAGCACCAACCTCATCGCCACCGGCCCCCGGCGGCTCACCCGCGATGAGATCTATGAGATCTTGATGGAGTGTCTGTAACGGGAAGCCGGCCTTCGCGGCCAAAGCCGGAGGCGTCGGCAGGAGCGGAAAAGGCGGGGCCGCCCGGAGTCTGGGCGTGGAGCGGAAAGTATTCCTTTACTTCCAGGCGTGAAGTTGGTATAATGATCTCATCGGGCCGGACGGAGAGACGGCGGCCCGGGACAAGTTCATATCATCCGCACAGGTGCAGCGACGCAGCTGCTGAAAAGGGAAGTCCGGTGCAAGACCGGCGCAGTCTTACCTCTACTGTGAGCGTGGACGAAGGCGTGGATACCCATTGGCCGAGAAGGCTGAGAAGGGACGCCCGAGGAGGAAGCGTGAGCCAGGAGACCTGCCGTGCGGAGCGCTCGTGTTGCTCTTAGGTGGAGAGGACCAGACCAGTGCCATAAATGGGCCCTTTCCGTGGAAAGGGCCCATTTTGTATGTTATGGCCGGGGAGGCGGATGCTTTGGGCGGATTGGAACACTATATCTCTGTGGGCCGGGAGCGGCTGCGCTGCGGCTACACCACCGGCACCTGCGCCGCCGCCGCCGCCCGGGGCGCGGCGGAGCGCCTGCTCGCCGGGCAGTTCCCCCCGGCGGTGCGCATCGACACTCCGGCGGGCATCCCGGTGGAGGTGGAGCTGCTGGAGGGGACCTCTGGCGCGGACTGGGCCGCCTGCGCCGTCCGGAAGGACGGCGGCGACGACCCCGACGCCACCCACGGCGCCCTCATCTTCGCCCGGGTGGAGCGGAGCGAGGCCCCCGGCGTCACCATCGACGGCGGGCCGGGGGTGGGCCGGGTCACCAAGCCCGGCCTGGACCAGCCGGTGGGGGCGGCCGCCATCAACCGCGTCCCCCGGCAGATGATCGGGCGGCAGGTGGCCCAGGCCATGGCGGAGCACCGCTGCGGCGGCGGACTGCGGGTGACCATCTCCGCCCCCGAGGGGGAGCGCCTGGCGAAAAAGACCTTCAATCCCCGCCTGGGCATCGTGGGGGGCATCTCCATCCTGGGCACCTCCGGCATCGTCCGTCCCATGAGCGAGGCCGCCCTCATCGACTCCCTCCGGCTGGAGCAGGACATGCTGGCCGCCGCCGGGGCCACGGACATCGTGGTCACCCCCGGCAACTACGGGGAGACCTTCGCCCGGGAGGTGCTGGGCCTGGGGCTGGGCCGCTGGTGCACCTGCTCCAACTACATCGGAGAGGCCATCGACCACGCCGCCGGTCTGGGCTTCCGGAGCCTGCTGCTGGTGGGCCACGTGGGCAAGCTGTGCAAGGTGGCCGCCGGGGTGATGAACACCCACTCCCGGGTGGCCGACGGCCGCCGGGAGGCCCTTTGTACCCACGCCGCCCTGTGCGGCGGGGACCGGGCCACGGTGGAGGCCCTCTATCGCGCCGTCACCACCGACGACGCCGTGGCCGTTCTGGACCGGGCCGGGCTCCGGGCGGCGGTGATGGCCTCCCTGACCCAGGCCCTGGACGAGCAGCTCAAGCGCCGGGCGGGGGCGGGGATGGACATCGAGGCCATCTTCTTCTCCAACCGCTATGGAATCCTGGGGAGGACGGCGGGGGCCGGCAAGCTCTCCGCCCTCCACCCCATCTCATCGTGAAAGGAAGTCGTACCATGATCCACTTCATCGGCGCGGGCCCCGGGGCCGCCGACCTCATCACCGTCCGGGGGGCCAGGCTCCTGGGGGAGGCCGACGTCATCATCTACGCCGGGAGCCTGGTGAATCCCGCCCTGCTGGACTACAAGAAGGAGGGCTGCGCCGTCTACGACAGCGCCTCCATGACCCTGGAGGCCGTCATCGCCGTGATGCGGGAGGCCGAGGCCAAGGGGTGGGACACCGTCCGCCTCCACACCGGGGACCCCTCCCTCTACGGGGCCATCCGGGAGCAGATGGACGCGCTGGACGGCCTGGGCCTCCCCTATGACGTGACCCCCGGCGTCTCCTCCTTCTCCGGCGCCGCCGCCGCCCTGGAGGCCGAGTACACCCTCCCCGACGTGTCCCAGAGCGTCATCATCACCCGCATGGCGGGCCGCACCCCGGTGCCCGAGGGGGAGAAGCTCTCCAAGCTGGCCGGCCACGGCTGCACCATGGTCCTCTTTCTCTCCACCGGCCTGCTGGAGGAGGTGGAGAGGGAGCTGATGGAGGGGGGCTACCCACCCGACACCCCCGCCGCCATCGTCTACAAGGCCACCTGGCCGGAGCAGGCGGTCTACCGCTGCACCGTGTCCACCCTGGCCGCCACAGCCAGGGAGCGCCATGTCACCAAGACCGCCCTCATCACCGTGGGCGGCTTCCTGGGGGACAAGTACGACCGCTCCAAGCTCTACGACCCGGCCTTCACCCACGGCTACCGGGAGGCCAGCCGGTGAACATCGCCCTTACCGCCTTCACCCGCCGGGGGGCCGGGCTGGCTGAGCGGCTGGCCCGCGACCTGGCGGGCATCGGCCACAGCTGCGCCCTGGCGGTGCCGGAGCGCCTCGCGGCGGAGACGGGGCTCCCCGGCTACGGGAGCCTGGGCGGCTGGACCGGGGCGCGGTTTGCCGACGCCGACGCCCTCCTCTTCGTGGGGGCCAGCGGCATCGCCGTCCGGGCCATCGCCCCCTTTGTGAGGGACAAGTTTTCCGATCCCGCCGTGGTGGCGGTGGACGAGGCGGGGGGCTTCGCCGTCCCCCTCCTCTCCGGCCACGTGGGGGGAGCCAACGACCTGGCCCGGCTGGTGGCCCGGCTCACCGGCGGCAGGGCGGCGGTGTCCACCGCCACCGATGTGAACGGCTGCTTCGCCGTGGACCAGTGGGCAAGGGAGCAGGGATTTTTCCTGGATGGGCGCGAGGGGGCCAAGCAGGTGTCCGCTGCCCTGCTCGCGGGCTATCCCGTGGGGCTGTCCAGTGATTTCCCCATCCAGGGCGAGCTGCCCCGGGGGGTGACGGAGGGACCGGCGGAGGCCGGCATCGCCCTCACCCTGGACCCGGAAAGGGCCCCCTTCCCCCACACCGTCCGCCTCATCCCGCCGGTGCTCCACCTGGGGATCGGCTGCCGCCGGGACACGGCGGCGGAGACCATTTCGGCGGCGGTGGAGCGGGTCTTTCAGGCCCACCGCCTCTCCCTCAAGGGGGTGGGGGCGGTGTGCTCCATTGACCTCAAGAAGGAGGAGCCCGGCCTGCTGGCCTTCTGCCGGAGTCTGGGACTCCCCCTCACCACCTACTCCGCCGAGGAGCTCTCGGCGGCGCCGGGGGAGTTCACCCCATCCCCCTTTGTGAAGGGGATCACCGGGGTGGACAACGTGTGCGAGCGCGCCGCCGTCCGGCGGGGCGGCGTCCTGATCGTGCCAAAACAGGCGGGGGAGGGGGTCACCGTGGCGGTGAGCCGGGTCCCCCTTACCATCCGTTTTTCTGACAAAGGAGAGAACAGACCATGCGAGTGACAGTTGTGGGCCTGGGCCCCGGCGCGGGCCGGGACCTGACGGGCCGGGCCCGGGAGGCCCTGGAGCGGGCCGACCTCATCGTGGGCTACACCGCCTATATCGCCCTCATCCGGGCGGATCTCCCGGACAAGGAGATGCTGTCCACCGGCATGCGCCGGGAGGTGGACCGCTGCCGGGCGGCGGTGGAGGCGGCGGCGTCCGGGAAGGACGTGGCCATGGTGTGCTCCGGGGACTCGGGCATCTACGGCATGGCGGGGCTCATCTACGAGGTGGCCCAGGCGTATCCCCCCATCGACATCGAGGTGGTGCCCGGCATCACCGCCGCCAGCGGCGCCGCCGCCGTGCTGGGAGCCCCCCTCACCCACGACTTCGCGGTGGTCTCCCTCTCCGACCTGCTGACCCCTTGGGACAAGATCGCCCTGCGGCTGGAGTGCGCCGCCAAGGGGGACTTTGTGCTCTGCCTCTACAACCCCGCCAGCCACAGCCGCCCCGACCACCTGAAGCGGGCCTGCGACATCCTGATGGCGGCGGGGAAGTCCCCGGACACCGTCTGCGGCTATGTGCGGAACATCGGCCGGGAGGGGGAGGAGGGGACGGTGACCACCCTGGCCGCCCTGCGGGACACCCAGGTGGACATGTTCACCACCGTCCTGATCGGCAGCACCCAGACCAAGCTGCTGGGGGACAAGATGGTGACCCCCCGGGGCTACCTCCAGCGGGAGGGCTGAGGATGAAGGTCCTGCTCTTCGGCGGCACCGGCGAGGGCCGGGCGCTGGCCGAATGGATGGGCGAAGAGGGCATCCCCTTTACGGTCTGCGTGGCCACCGAATACGGCGAGGCCCTCCTTCCGGAGGGGACAAAGGCCCATGTGGGACGGCTGGACGCCGCCGCCATGGAGGAGCTGATGGCCGGCGGCCACACCCTGGTGGTGGACGCCACCCACCCATACGCCGTGGAGGTGACGGAGAACATCCGGACGGCCTCAGAGCGGGCGGGGCTGCCCTGCCTGCGGCTGCTGCGGCAGTCGGACGGGGAGGACGGCTGCCGTAAGGTGCCGGACATGGCGGCGGCGGCGGAGCTGCTGGAAGGGCTGCCCGGCAACGTGCTCCTCACCACGGGGAGCAAGGAGCTGGACCACTTTGCCCGGCCGGGGCTCCGGGAGCGGTGCTTTCCCCGGGTGCTGCCCATGGCCGCCTCCCTGGAGCGGTGCCTGGCGCTGGGCTTTCCGCCCAAAAACATCATCTGCATGCAGGGACCCTTCACGAAAGAGATGAACGCGGCCACCCTGCGGCAGTTCCACATCCGCACCCTGGTGACCAAGGACACCGGGGGGTACGGCGGCTTCCGGGCCAAGGCGGAGGCCGCCCATGAGGCGGGCTGCGCCCTGCTGGTGGTGGAGCGGCCCCGGACCGAGACGGGGTTTACCCTGGAAGAGATCCAGCGCCGGCTGTTGGAGGAGGGAAGGACATGAAGGTCTATCTCATCGGCGTGGGCATGGGCAATCCGGACACCCTGACCCTGGGCGCCCGGCGGGCCATCGAGGCCTGCCCGGTGCTCATCGGCGCCCCCCGGCTCCTGGAGCCCTGGGGGGAGGGCCACACCTGCGTCCCCCTGGTCGCCGCCGCCGACATCGCCCGCCGGGTGGAAGCGGAGGAGGGGAACGTGGCCGTCCTCCTCTCCGGGGACACCGGCTTTTACAGCGGGGCCAAGAAGCTCTGGAAGCTGCTGGAGGGCCGCCAGGTGGAGACCATCCCCGGCATCTCCTCCCTCTCCTACTTCTGCGCCAGGCTCCGCACCTCCTGGCAGGACGCCCGCGTCGTCAGCGCCCACGGCCGCAGCCACAACGCCGCCGGGGAGATCCAGTGCCATGAAAAGACCTTCGCCCTCACCGGCGGGGCCACCAAGGCGGAGGACATCTGCAAGGAGCTGGTCCGCCGGGGCCTGGGGGAGGTCCGGGTGTCGGTGGGGGAGCGGCTGAGCTACCCCGACGAGCGGATCGTCACCGGCACGGCGGCCGCGCTGGCGGAGGAGACCTTTGCCGATTTGTCGGTGCTGCTGGCGGAGAACCCCCGGCCGGTGCTCCGGCCCTGGAACAGCCCCGGCCTCCCCGACGGGGTCTTTCAGCGGGGTGCCGTCCCCATGACCAAGGAGGAGGTCCGGGCTCTGGCGGTGTGCAAGCTGCGGCTCCAGAGACACCATGTGGTGTGGGACGTGGGGGCGGGCACCGGCTCGGTGGCCCTGGAGTGCGCCCTCTCCTGTCCCGCCGGGCAGGTCTTTGCCATCGAGAAAAACCCCGAGGCGGCGGCCCTCCTGGAGGAGAACAGGGCCCGCCTGGGGGCGTCCAATCTGACCGTCGTCTCCGGCGCCGCGCCGGAGGCCCTGGCCGGTCTCCCCGCCCCCGACCGGGTGTTCCTGGGCGGCACCTCGGGGAGCATGGACGAGATTTTGACGATGATATTTGACAAAAATCCCGCCGCCCGGGTGGTGTGCACCGCCGTCACCCTGGAGACGGTGGGGGAGGCCGCCCGGCTCTTCGCCCCCCTGGCGGAGGCGGACATGGCACAGCTGGCGGTGACCCGGACCCGGCAGGCGGGGCGGTACCGCCTGATGGACGCCCAGAATCCGGTGTGGATCTTCAGCGGGGAGGGGAAGGGCCATGACGCGTAAGGTGCCCCGGCTCCTCCTCTGCGCCCCGGCCAGCGGCGGGGGCAAGACCACCGTCACCTGCGCCCTCCTCCAGGCCCTGGTGGACCGGGGGGCGGCCCCGGTGGCCTACAAGTGCGGCCCCGACTACATCGACCCCATGTTCCACAGCGAGGTCATCGGCGCCAAGAGCCGCAATCTGGACCTCTTCCTCATGGGGGAGGCCGCCGTCCGCCGGAGCCTGCTGGAGAACACCCCGGAGGGGTCCGCGGCGGTCATCGAGGGGGTCATGGGCTACTACGACGGCATCGCCATGTCCTCCCGGGCCAGCGCCTACGACCTGGCCCGGACCACGGGCACTCCGGCGGTGCTGGTGGCCGACGCCCGGGGCCGGGCCCTCACCGCCGCCGCCCTGGTGAAGGGTATGGCGGACTTCCGGCCCGACGCCAACATTCGTGGCGTTATCCTCAACCGCTGCCCGCCCATGCTGTATGGCCGGTTGAAGGAGAGCATCGAGACGGAGACCGGCGTGAAGGTGTACGGCTGTCTCCCCGACCTGCCCGAGTGCGCCCTGGAGAGCCGCCACCTGGGGCTGGTCACCGCCGCCGAGGTGGGGGATCTGAGGCAGAAGCTCCACCGCGTGGCGGAGCAGGCGGAGCGGACCATCGACATCGACGGCCTGCTGGCCCTGGCGGCGTCGGCCCCGGCGCTGGAGGCCCCGGAGCGGCCCGCCGCCCCCATTTCCGGGGAAAGGCCGGTCATCGCCCTGGCCCGGGACAAGGCCTTCTGCTTCTACTACGCCGACGGCCTCTCCGAGCTGGCGCGTCAGGGGGCCGAGCTGGCGGAGTTCTCTCCCCTGGAGGATGAGAAGCTGCCCGAGGGCTGCTCCGGGCTCTACCTGGGGGGCGGCTATCCGGAGGTCTACGCCGAGGAGCTGGCCCGGAACACCGCCCTGCTGGAGGAGATCCGCCGCAGGATTTCCCAGGGCCTGCCCACGGTGGCCGAGTGCGGCGGCTTCCTCTACCTGCAAAGCCGCCTCTCCGACGCCGGAGGAGGACAGGACTGGCCCATGGCGGGGGTCTTTTCCGGCAAGGCCGCCAACACCGGCAGGCTGAGCCGGTTCGGCTACATCGAGATGACCGCCCGCGCCGACGGGCTGTTGTGCAGGGCGGGGGAGACCCTCCCCGCCCATGAGTTCCACTACTGGGACACCGCCGCGCCGGGGGGCGGTTTCCGGGCCCAAAAGCCCCTGAGCGATCGGGGCTGGGACTGCGCCTGGCATACGCCCACCCTGTACGCGGGCTTTCCCCATGTGCATTTCAGCGGCTGCCCCCAGGCCGCGCGGCGGTTCGTGGAGGCGTGCGCACGCTATGAAAAGGGAGGAATCAGGTATGGACCTGCGGGAGATCGCGGCCGGGATCGGGCCGGTGGATGAGAGGGCCATGGCGGAGGCCCAGCGGCGCTGGGACTCCATCGCCCATCCGCTGAACAGCCTGGGCATGCTGGAGCGGGACATCATCCGCATCGCCGGCATCACCGGGAGCGCCGATGTGGACTTGTCGAAAAAGGCGGTGGTGGTCATGTGCGCCGACAACGGCGTGGTGGCCGAGGGGGTCACCCAGACCGGCCAGGAGGTCACCGCCATCGTCACCGAGAACATGTCCAAGGGGGACACCTCGGTCTGCCGCATGGCCCGGGTGGCCGGGGCGGAGGTCGTCCCCGTGGACATCGGGGTGGCCCGGCCGGTGACGGGGGAGAAGATCCGCCAGCGCTGCGTCCGCCGGGGCACCGCCAACATGACGAAGGGCCCCGCCATGACCCGGGCGGAGGCCGAGCGGGCCGTCCTCACCGGCGTGGAGCTGGTGGGGGAGCTGAAGGAGCGGGGGGTCCGCCTCCTGGCCACCGGCGAGATGGGCATCGGCAACACCACCACCTCCAGCGCCATCGTGTCGGTGCTGCTGGGGAAGGACCCGGCGGAGGTCACCGGCCGGGGGGCGGGGCTCACCTCTCAGGGCCTGGAGCGGAAGGTCCGGGCCATCGAGACCGCCATCGCGGTGAACCGCCCCGACCCCGCCGACGGCCTGGACGTCCTCTATAAGGTGGGCGGCCTGGACATCGCCGGTCTGGCCGGCGTCTTCCTGGGAGGCGCCTACTACCGCATCCCCGTGCTGGTGGACGGCTTCATCTCCTCCGCCGCCGCCCTGACCGCCGCGGCCATCTGCCCGGCGGCCAAGGACTACATGCTGGCCAGCCACGCCTCCAACGAGCCCGCCGGGCGCATGGTGCTGGAGGCCCTGGGCCTCACCCCCTTCCTTTACGCCGGCATGTGCCTGGGGGAGGGTACCGGCGCGGTGGCCGTCATGCCCCTGCTGGAGATGGGGGCGGCGGTCTACCGGGAGATGTGTACCTTCGAGGCCACCGACATCGAGGCCTACGAGCACCTTACTTAAATGACAAAAAGGGAGGACGCCCCATGCTGATCCTGGTCTCCGGCGGCTCCGCCAGCGGAAAATCCAAATACGCCGAGGACCTGGCGGCGCGGACGCCGCCGGGAGAGCGGATCTACGTGGCCACCATGCGGGTGTGGGATGAGGAGAGCCGCCGCCGGGTGGAGCGCCACCGGGCCATGCGGGCGGGGAAGGGCTTCCGCACCGAGGAGCGGCCCGTCCATCTCGACCACATGCCGGTGCCCGCCGGGTCGGTGGTGCTGCTGGAGGACCTCTCCAACCTGACCGCCAACGAGTGGTTCGGCCCCGAGGGCCCGGAGGGGGCCGAGGCGCGGGTCCTCTCCGGCGTCCGGAGGCTGAAGGAGGCCGCCGCCTGCACGGTGGTGGTCACCAACGAGCTCTTCTCCGACGGGGTCGCCTATGACAAAGAGACGGCGGACTACCTCGCCGCCCTGGCCCGGCTCAACGCGGCCGTGGCGGCGGAGGCCGACCGGGTCTACGAGGTGGTCTGCGGCATCCCGGTGTGCTGGAAGGGGGCGTGAGGGAGATGCTGCGTTCGCTGTGTATCGCCGTGGCCATGTACTCCAAGCTCCCCGTCCCCAGGGTGGACTGGGACCAGAAGAGCCTCTCCTGGGCCATGTGCTTTTTCCCGGTGGTGGGGGTGGTCATCTCTCTGCTGCTGGGCCTCTGGCTGGGGCTTTGCGCCTTCCTGGGCTTCGGGCCCTTTCTCCGGGGGGCGGGGGCCCTTCTCCTGCCCATCGCGGTGAGCGGGGCCATCCACCTGGACGGCTTCTGCGACACCTCCGACGCCCTGGGCTCCCACCAGAGCCGGGAAAAGAAGCTGGAGATTTTGAAGGACTCCCACACCGGGGCCTTCGCCATCATCTGCTGCACCCTCTACCTCATCTGCTTCTTCGCCCTCTGGTGTGAGGTACAGCCGGCGGGGCGGACCCTGTGGGTGCTCTCCCTGGGGCCGGTCCTCTCCCGGAGCCTCTCCGGGCTGGCCGCCGTGAGCTGGCCAAACGCCCGGGGGAGCGGCCTGCTGGCCACCTTTATCCAGCCCATGGACGCCGTGAAGGCCCGTGGGGCGCTGCTGGGGTGGACGGCGGCGGCGGCGGCCGCCATGGTCGCCCTGGACCCGGTCACCGGCGGCGCCGCCGCGGCGGGGGCGGGGCTCTCCTTCCTTTACTACTACGTTATGTCCCGCCGGCAGTTCGGCGGCATCACCGGCGACCTGGCGGGCTTCTTCCTCCAGGTCTGCGAGTGCGCCATGGTCCTCTCGGTGGTCCTGGCGCAGCGACTGGAGGCATTGCTATGATCCTGCTCATCGGCGGGACCGGCCAGGGAAAGCTGGCCTACGCCCTGGAAAAGACCGGCTGCGGCCCGGAGGCCGTGGCCCATGACCCTGTATCGGCCCGGACCAGGCCCATCTTCGACGGCCTGGCGGACTGGGTGCGCGCCCACCCCGGCGAGGGGCTGGGCGACCTGCTGGAGGCCAACCCCAACGTGGTCATCCTCTGCGACGAGGTGGGCTGCGGCGTGGTGCCGGTGGACCCGGCGGAGCGGGCCTGGCGGGAAGAGGTGGGGCGGCTGTGCTGCGCCCTGGCCCAAAAGGCGGAGCGGGTGGAGCGGATCTTCTGCGGACTGAGCATGGTACTCAAGGGGGAAGGGACATGGAAGTGATTTTGGTGCGCCACGGCATCACCCAGGGGAATCTGGAAAAACGGTTCGTGGGGCGGATGGACGTGCCCCTGGCCCCGGAGGGGGAGGCCATGGCCCGGGAGGCGGCCCCGCTGCTGCCGCCGGTGGAGCACCTCTATGTAAGCCCCATGCTCCGCTGCCGTCAGACGGCGGACCTGCTGTGGCCCGACGTGCCCCGGACCTATGTGGAGGACCTGCGGGAGACCGATTTCGGCATTTTTGAGGGGAAAAACCACGCCGAGCTCCGGGACGACCCCGCCTACCGGCGGTGGCTGGCCGGCGAGATGGTGGTGGGGGAGCCGGCGGAGGACTGCGCCCGGCGGGGCGTTCAGGCCCTGGCCTTTGTGGGCCGGGACGCCGCTGAGCACGGCTATGAGCACGTGGGGGTGGTGACCCACGGCGGGCTCATGATGGGCATGCTCACCCTCTGCGGCCGCCCCGCCCGAGAGAGCTTTTACGACTGGTATCCCCAGAACTGCGGCGGCTACCGGGGGGAGCTCACCCTGGACCCCCTGGAGTACTATGTCTCCGGCACGGTGGGGAGGACCAAGGCATGACCCTTACCTTGCGGCTCTTTGCCCTGCTTTTGGGCTTCTGCCTGGACCTCCTCCTGGGGGACCCCCACTGGCTGCCCCATCCGGTGCGGGCCATGGGGGCCCTCATCGCCGGGCTGGAAAGGCCCCTCCGGGCGGTCTTTCCCAAGACCCCGAGGGGGGAGATCATCGCCGGGGGCTTCCTGGTGGTCCTGACGGTGGGCGTCTCCACCGGCACGGCGGCGGCGCTGCTGTGGCTGTGCGGGCAGATCCACCCCTATCTGGCCTTTGCCGCCGAGACCCTGCTGTGCTATCAGCTCCTGGCCACCCGCGCCCTCCGGGACGAGAGCCTGAAGGTCTATCTGGCCCTCCGGGACGGCGCCCTGGACGACGCCAGGAAGGCGGTCTCCATGATCGTGGGCCGGGACACCGACCGGCTGGATGAGACCGGGGTGGCCAAGGCGGCGGTGGAGACGGTGGCGGAGAACGCATCCGACGGCGTCATCGCCCCCCTCCTCTTCCTGGCCGTGGGTGGCGTCCCCCTGGGGACGCTCTACAAAGCCGTCAACACCATGGACTCCATGGTGGGCTATAAGAACGACCGCTATCTCTACTTCGGCAGGGCGGCGGCCAGGCTGGACGACCTTATGAACTTCCTCCCCGCCCGGCTGTCGGGGGTGCTTTTGTGCCTGGCGGCCGGGCCCGCCGGCTTTGACGGGAAGCACGCCTGGCGGATCTTCCAGCGGGACCGGAAGAAGCACAAGAGCCCCAACTCCGCCCACACCGAGGCGGCGGCGGCGGGGGCGCTGCACGTGGAGCTGGCGGGGAGCAATTACTACTTCGGCAGGCTGGTGGAAAAGCCTTCCATCGGGGACCCCCTGCGCCCGGTGGAGCCGGCGGACATCCTGCGGTGCAACCGGCTCATGTACGCCGGAGCCTTCCTGGCCCTGGTGCTCTTCTGCGGGGTGCCCCTGACCCTGAGCCTGGCTCTGTGAGGGGCCCGGAAAAGGAGGACGACCATTTGAAGGAATATACCCACGGCGGCGACCTGACGGGCGCCCGGGCGGTGTGGAAGGGAGAGGTGCTGGACTTCTCCGCCAACCTCAACCCCCTGGGCATGCCGGAGCCGGTGCGGCGGGCGGCGGAGGAGGCGGTGGGAGAGGCCGTCCACTACCCCGACCCCCTGTGCCGGGACCTCCGGGCCGCCATCGCCCGGCGGGACGGGGTGGAGCCGGAGCAGGTCCTCTGCGGCAGCGGCGCCGCCGACCTCATCTTCCGCCTGGCCTTTTCCCAGCGCCCCCGGCGGGCGCTGGTCACCGCCCCCACCTTTTCCGAGTACCAGGACGCCGTGCAGGCCGCCGGCGGGGAGATGGCCTACCACCGCCTGACGCCGGAGAACGACTTTGACCTCACCCCGGCCGTGCTGGACGATTTGGACGAGGGGGTGGACATGGCCTTCTTCTGCACCCCCAACAACCCCACCGGCCGGCTCATCGCGCCGGCGCTCCTGGACCGCATCCTGGTCCGGTGCCGGGAGAAGGGCATCCGGCTGGTGGTGGACGAGTGTTTTCTCTCCCTGTCAGACCCGGGCGAGCAGATGAGTCTGGCGGAAGAGCTTGAACATTTCCCGAATCTGGTCCTCCTCCGGGCCTTCACCAAGAGCTACGCCCTGCCGGGGCTGCGGCTGGGCTACTGCCTGAGCGCCGACGCCGCGCTGCTGGACCGGCTCTCCCGGTGTGCCCAGCCCTGGAGCGTCTCCGGTCCCGCCCAGGCGGCGGGGCTGGCCGCCCTGGCCCAGCCGGAGCACCCCGCCGCGGCCCGGCGGCTCATCGCCGAAGAGCGGGCCTGGCTTGCCGGGCAGCTCCAGGCCCTGGGCCTGAGGACCTTCCCCAGCCAGGCAAACTACATCCTCTTCCGGGCCCCCGGGGCGGCCGATTTGAAGGAGCGGCTGCTGGAGCGGGGAGTGCTCATCCGCGCCTGCGCCAGCTACGTGGGCCTGGGGAGCGATTATTACCGGGTGGCCGTCCGGCCCCGCCGGGAGAACGAAGGGCTCATCGGAGCCATGAAGGAGGTGCTGTAAGTGGCCAAGACCATCATGATCCAGGGCACCGCCTCCAACGCGGGCAAGAGCCTGCTGGCGGCGGGGCTGTGCCGGGTGTTCCGGCAGGACGGGCTGAAGGCGGCCCCCTTCAAGTCCCAGAACATGGCCCTCAACTCCTTCATCACCGCCGACGGCTTCGAGATGGGCCGGGCCCAGGTGGTCCAGGCCTACTGCGCCGGGGCGGCCCCCGATGTGCGGATGAACCCCATCCTCTTAAAGCCCACCAACGACACCGGCAGCCAGGTCATCGTCAACGGCGTCCCCCGGGGCGTCATGGGGGCGGTGGACTACTTCCGCTATAAAAAGGCCCTCATCCCCGACATCATGGAAGCCTTTTCCTCCCTTGCCCGGGAGTATGACGTCATCGTCATCGAGGGGGCGGGGAGCCCGGCGGAGATCAACCTGAAGCAGGACGACTTCGTCAACATGGGCATGGCCAAGCTGGCCAACGCCCCGGTGCTCCTGGCGGGGGACATCGACCGGGGGGGCGTGTTCGCCTCCCTCTACGGCACGGTGAAGCTGCTGGAGCCCGAGGAGCAGGCGCGCATCAAGGGCCTCATCATCAACAAGTTCCGGGGGGACGTGGAGATTTTGCGTCCCGGCCTTGCCACCCTGGAGGAGCTCACCGGCAAGCCGGTGCTGGGGGTGGTGCCCATGCTGGATGTGGACATCGACGACGAGGACTCCCTCTCCTCCAAGCTCACCGGCGGCAGCCGGGTGGGCCGGGTGGACGTGGCCGTCATCCGGCTGCCCCGGCTCTCCAACTTCACCGACGTCAACCCCCTGGAGCGGATGGAGGGGGTGGGGGTGCGGTATGTGTCCGCTCCCGGCGAGCTGGGCCGCCCCGACCTCATCGTCCTCCCCGGCACCAAGAGCACCATGGACGATCTGAAGTGGATGCGGCAAAACGGCCTGGAGGCCCTGGTGCTCAAGCACGCCGCCCGGGGCGGCGCGGTGGTGGGCATCTGCGGCGGCTACCAGATGCTGGGCCGGGTCCTCTCCGACCCCGACGGGGTGGAAGGCGGCGGCACCATGGCGGGCATGGGACTGCTGCCCACCGAGACCGTCTTTCTGGGGGAAAAGACCCGCACCCGGGTGAGCGGGGCCTTCCGGCGGGGCGAGGGGCTCTTCGCCTCCCTGGCCGGGGTGCCCTTCCACGGCTACGAGATCCACATGGGGGAGACCGCCTACCTGGAGGGGGCCGTCCCCCTGACCAAGCTCACCTGCCTGGACGGGGCGGAGAAGCTGGACGGGGCCGCCCGGGGGAACGTGTGGGGCAGCTACGTCCACGGCATCTTTGACGCCGGCGGCTTTGCCCAGGGGCTGGTCAACGCCCTGCTCTCGGCCAAGGGGCTGACCCCCGACGCCGCGGCGGTGGACTGGGAGACCTACCAGGAGGAGCAGTACGACAAGCTGGCGGCGGGCGTCCGGGCCAGCCTGGACATGGACCGGGTCTACCGGATTCTAAACGGCGAGGAATGAGCATATGAAAGTAGAATTGCAGCGGGTGGCCCCGGCGGAGATCGAGGCTAGGAGCATGGAGATCATCCAGGAAGAGCTGGGGGGGCGGACCTTCCCGGCGGAGGTGCTGCCGGTGGTGAAGCGGGTCATCCACACCACGGCCGACTTCGACTACGCCGGCAACCTGGTCTTTTCCCCCGGCGCGGTGGAACAGGGCGTGGCCGCCATCAAGGCCGGCTGCGCCGTCGTCACCGACACCCAGATGGCCCGGTCGGGCATCAACAAGCGGGTGCTGGAGAGGTTCGGCGGGGAGGCCCTGTGCTTCATGTCCGACCCCGACGTGGCCGCCGAGGCCAGAGAGCGGGGGGTCACCCGGGCCACGGTCTCCATGGAGCGGGCCGCCAAGCTGGACCGGCCCCTCATCCTGGCCCTGGGCAACGCCCCCACCGCCCTGGTCCGGGCCTGCGAGCTGCTGGAGGAGGGGGCCATGAAGCCCGCCCTCATCATCGGCGCTCCGGTGGGCTTTGTGAACGTGGTGGAGAGCAAGGAGCTCCTCCTCACCCAGGACGTCCCCCATATCGTGGCCCGGGGACGGAAGGGCGGCAGCAACGTGGCCGCCGCCATCTGCAACGCCATGCTGTATCTGGCCTCGGGCGACGCCCGGGAGTGACCGGGAGAAGGAGAGAACCATGCCGGAAAAAGCGGTTTTGGTGGTGTCCTTCGGCACCACCCACCTGGATACCCTGGAAAAGACCATTCAGCCCATCGAGTGGGACATCGCCGCCCGGATGCCTGGCCGTGTCCAGCGCCGGGCCTTCACCAGCGGCATGATCCTGCGGCGGCTCGCGGAGCGGGGCCTGGACATCGACGATGTTCCCCGTGCCCTGGAGCGGCTGGCGGGGGAGGGCTGCGCCGACGTGGTGCTCCAGCCCACCCACATCATGAACGGGGACGAGTTCGACAAGCTGTGCGCCCAGGCCGAGCCCTTCCGGGCCGGCTTTAAGCGTATGGTCATCGGCCGGCCCCTCCTCACCACCCTGGAGGACTACCGGGACCTGACCTCCGCTCTCATGGAGATCCTGCCAGAGGCGGAGGAGGGCACCGTCCACGTCTTTATGGGCCACGGCACCGAGCACTACGCCAACCCCGCCTACTGCCAGCTGGAGTACATGCTCCACGACGGAGGGCGGACCGACGCCGTGCTGGGCACCGTGGAGGGCTATCCCGGCTTCGAGGAGGTCCTTCGGCGGCTCGGCGAGCGCGAGCCGGTCAGGAAGGCGGTCCTCCACCCCCTGATGGTGGTGGCCGGGGACCACGCCAAAAACGACCTGGCCGGCGACGGGCCGGAGAGCTGGAAGAGCCAGCTCCTGGCGCGGGGCTGCCAGGTGTCCTGTGAGCCGAAGGGCCTGGGGGAATACCCCCAGATCCGCGCCCTCTTCGTCCGCCACGCCCTGGAGGCGGAAGAGGACCGTTGAGTCCGGGCGAAGGCCCGTTCTCATATCGTACAGGGTGTCCTACGGGACCTAACAGGGAAGTCGGGTGAGAATCCCGCGCAGTCCCGCTGCCGTGAGAGGGGAGCGTCCGCGCAATCGGGCCACTGGATCTGAGAAAGGGGATCTGGGAAGGCGTGCGGAAGGCCATGAGCCTCGAGCCGGAAGACCTGCCCTGGCGCATCTGATCCTGCGAGCGACAGGAAAAAGGAGAGATTTCGATGAAAAAGCAAAACCACATCCAAGTGAGGCTCTTGACGGCCATGGCCGCCGTGCTGGGCCTCAGCACCGTCAGTGCCTCGGCCATGCACATCGCCGAGGGCTACCTGCCCAAG
>DXDV01000103.1 GCA_019115345.1 Candidatus Intestinimonas stercorigallinarum
GGCTGTTCTTTTTGCTGCTGCATGTGTTGATCCCAATCGTTTGTCTCGTTCTTCTCTTTTTCATTATAAGATGGTTTTTTCGTCATTGGAAGTGATCTGTTCCGGTGCTTTTAGGCTTTCTTTCAAAGCATCCTCCAACGAAAATGGGTCGTAGCAGAATAAGCCTATCAATATAAGAAGCGCTTTGCGTTCCCGTTTTGGCAGGCGCTTCTTGCTTACCCATGCTTGGCGGAGCGCCGCCGCCCGGGACAGCGCACCCGACGTTAAGGACCCCGACAGGGTCCGTGCGCTCACGGCGCATCCTCCTCCGGCACATATTCCAGAATATCCCCCGGCTGGCAGTCCAGGGCCTTGCAGATGGCCTCCAGGGTGGTGAAGCGCACCGCCTTGGCGTGGTTGTTCTTCAAAATGGAGAGATTGGCCAGGGTGATGTCCACCCTCTGGGCCAGCTCCCCCAGGCTCATCTTCCGCTTGGCCATCATCACATCCAGATTGACCACAATGGGCATACCGGCACCTCCTCAGATGGTCAGGTCGTTTTCCGCCTTCAGCTCCGCCGCCTGGCGGAAGAGGGCGGACATGACCAGACAGAGCAGGCCCCCCATGAAGAAGATGGGGATGAAGAGGGCGTTGTAGGTGAGGAGGGGGGCGATGGAGGCGTAGTACCAGAAGCCCCACAGCAGCCGGATCAGGGCAGCGGCCGAGATGAGAAAGCAGCACACCGCCGCCCGGCGGAGGCTGACGCCGTTTTCCGCGCGGAAGGGACTCCCGGTCAGAACGGTGCCCAGCACCCGGCGTCCCTGCCACAGGATGACGGCGGTGCAGCCTCCGCAGAACAGGAGGAAGAGGGCCAGGACCACCTCATAGGCGCCGGAGGTCCACACCCATCTCCAGCACATGAGGAAAAGGAGGAGAACGCGGACGGGCACCTCCCAGCCCCGCTCATAGGGCGTCAGGTCCAGCAGGGGCTGAAAGCCCTTCATCAGGGCCAGCCCCGGCACCAGCGCCAGGGCGACGAGATTGCATATAAAAGTAATGGTGACCAGGACCTTCAGCACCCTGGCCAGCTTCTGCACACTTGTCGCGGGCATGGACAGCCCTCCCTTCCCCATCAAAATACCATGGCTGCTATTGTTTGTCAATGATTATTTATCGATAAACAATAAATCCGACGGGGCAGCATCGTCCCTGCCCTTGCTTTTTCCGTAAAAAACACATATAATATATGTCAAATTTACCCCTTTTTCCAGCAGAACGGGAGGCGGAGACAGTGAAAGAACTGCTCATCGTGGTGGACTACCAGAAGGACTTTGTGGACGGCGCTCTGGGCTTTGCCGGGGCGGAGGCCCTGGACGGCCCCATCGCCCGGCGCATCGCGGAAGTCCGCGCCGGCGGCGGCGACGTCATCTTCACCATGGACACCCACGGGGCCGACTACCTCTCCACCATGGAGGGGCGGAAGCTGCCGGTGGTCCACTGCGTCAAGGATACGGCGGGCTGGCAGCTCTACGGGCAGGTGGGGGCCGCCCTCCGGCCCGGGGACCCGGTTTTTGAGAAGGAGACCTTCCCCTCTCTGGACCTGGCCGACTGGCTCCGGGAGCGGGACTACGGCGCGGTGGAGCTGTGCGGGCTGGTGTCCCACATCTGCGTTCTCTCCAACGCCGTCATGGTGAAGGCCGCCCTCCCCAACGCCGCCGTCACCGTGGACGCCGGGCGCACCGCCTCCTATGACCCCGCCCTCCACCAGAAGGCCCTGGACGTGCTGGAGGGCATCCACATCACGGTGACCAGCCGATAACACCGCCCCGGAGAGACCGGCGGGCGAAAGGACGGACCGAGCATGAAGCATACCGACAACTACACCCTTCTGTGCGACTTCTACGAGCTCACCATGAGCAACGGCTATTTCCAGACCGGCATCGACAGGCAGATCTGTTATTTCGACGTCTTTTTCCGGGGCGTGCCCGACGGCGGCGGCTTCGCCATCGCCGCCGGACTGGAGCAGATCATCGACTATATCCAGGACCTGCGCTTCACCTCCGAGGACGTGGACTTCCTCCGGAGCAAGGGGGTCTTTTCCGAGGACTTCCTCCGGTACCTGCTGACCTTCCGCTTCACCGGCGACATCTGGGCCGTGCCCGAGGGCACCCCCATCTTCCCCGGAGAGCCCATCCTCACCGTCCGGGCCTCCGCCATTGAAGCCCAGTTCATCGAGACCTACGTCCTCCTCATCCTCAACCACCAGTCCCTCATCGCCACCAAGTCCAACCGCATCGTCCGGGCGGCCCAGGGCCGGCCGGTGAGCGAGTTCGGCTCCCGCCGGGCCCAGGGGCCCGACGCCGCCGTGCTGGGGGCCCGGGCCTCCTATATCGCCGGCTGCGCCGGCACCGCCTGCACCCTGGCCGACCGGGTGTACGGCTCTCCCGCCGGGGGCACCATGGCCCACTCCTGGGTCCAGATGTTCCCCGACGAGTACACCGCCTTCAAGACCTACTGCCAGCTCTACCCCCACGCCGCCACCCTGCTGGTGGACACCTACAACGTGCTCAAGTCGGGGGTGCCCAACGCCATCCGCGCCTTCAAAGAGGTGCTGGTCCCCCAGGGCATCACCAACTTCGCCATCCGCCTGGACTCCGGCGACCTGACCTATCTCTCCCGGAAGGCGCGG